>JBDTZL010000068.1:0-53985 GCA_040005125.1 Ginsengibacter sp. | reverse complement strand
AGACTGAAAACAAGGCATTGATATTAAAAAAATTTTCCATTTTATTACAGATGTTTAGATAAACCCGTTTGTTATTGTAACGTATAGGCACAGGCCGGGAGGCCGGGGCCAGTGTGGATTCGCCCAGACTGAAAACAAGGCATTGATATTAAAAAAATTTTCCATTTTATTACAGATGTTCAGATGAACTCATTTGTTGTAGTAACGTGTAGATACAAGTCGGAAAAACTCCGTCGGTGTCCTACAATCTTATAATATTGGTAATGGCCAATGGCGGTGTAAAACTGGTTTCATTGTCTGGCTGGCCATGGATTTGCTTTACCACATCCATCCCTTCAATTACCTTTCCAAAAGCGGCAAAGCCCTGGCCATCGGGATTTGCAGACCCGCCATAATCGTAGGCAGGCTGGTCACCAATAACAATAAAGAATTCAGTATTGGCAGTTCCGGGCGCTGTTCGCGCAAGAGAGATAGCTCCGTTTTTATGAAGTATTCCCGTTTGCTTTGTTGTTTCATGCGGAATACCGGGCAGCCCGGATTGCTTTTTGTATTGTGTTTGCCAGATGCCACCTTGTATCAACTGAGATTTAAATGCATTGGAGGGCTGATCTTCTTCTTTTAATACACGATAGAAAGAACCATTCTTATAATACCCCGAATCCACATAAGACAAAAACGCAGCTACAGTTTTTGGCGCTTTTCCGGGATATAATTCAACGATGATATCACCGAAGTTGGTTTCTATTTTTATCGTGGGCTCATTATATTTTTTGTGGGTGCAGGAGCAACAAATGCAGGCGCCGGCTAATAAAAAAATTGCGAAGAATTTCTTCATGATGTTTCAAAAATCTAAAATCTAAAATAATAAATTTAGTTATTCCGGATGCATTCAAATTCAACTTCCTTTATTTTATTGTGGGCGGTAAAGCAGGGTTCCCACAATTCTATCTTGTTATTTTCAGGATCAGGAATATGAACAAATTTTCCATATTCAGATGTCTCAATTTCATCGGGAACAGTTACTCCATCCAGCTTAAATTGTTCCACAAGTGATTTCAATATTCTCCACCATGTAATTGATCAAAAACTCTTTTGAAGAAGGCTGAAAATATTTAGTGGCATCGTCAAAAGGCGCTCATTGTGTATACCCTTTTTGTCCATTGCCAATCTGGATCCATTCAAACATTGAACCATATTCATCATACTCCATTCCAGGTTTTTAGAATACCACTCCTTTACCACGGCAGGATCTTTACATTTAAAAAAAATTCCTCCGATACCGGTAACCTTTTTCATAGTATAATTTGGAAGCAAAAGCAAAAGTATTTGAAAGGCTTTATAAATTTATTCAGAGCTAATTTTTTTATATAAAGAAGTGGCCATAAAGCTTATCGGTATGCCAATGCATACAATTAAAATAAGAGCCGCTTTTAATACCTTAACCAATTGAAATGTCCAAATATGGGTAATAGTTAACGGCACAACCAGCAGGTTCATAACGAGCCACACAAAAATGCCATATAAAACGGCACTCAATAATTTATTCTTATGGAGAAATTGAATTACAGGATATATCCAAAAATAAAAAGCAGAAAAAATTATTGCAATCAGAAAATGAAATAATACCCCAAAAATTATCATGGATTGTGGGGTTAAATGTTCCTGTTTACCAAACGCTCCCGAGGCAATATATACAAAAATCCTGGCAGGGCCATTACCGGTAGCAACATAAAAATCAATGATTGCCGCAGTGGCATCCAGGGCGCCTGCAATGACACCGGCAAGAAGAATTGTTCGAAATAATGATGTCCCGGAATAGGTTTTTGAAGACGTTTGCAATGCGATAATTTGATTTTGAAATTAATAATAATATCGCATAAGTGCATCAAAATCTAAATTATTCCCGTAATAGTGGCAATGAACAAAGGGCAATGGGCAATAGTCAATAGGCAACTGTTGGAGCATGACCAATCCCGCATCCTCAACTCACCATTCACCATTCACAACAGAAACCCCGGCCAACAAAGTCACCGGGGCAAATAGAGTAGTACGCACAAGAAGGAAATTAATCTGGTTTTTTACCTTCTAAAAATGTATTGATGGTGCTTATTTCGGCTTTATTATTTTCATCAGACTTTACAGTATAGTTGCTGTAAAAACTTTCCACGTCAGCAATAGAATTGTGTAACTCCATATTGCGACGGAGGTAAGCAGGAACCGACTCAAACTCATTGTTAGGATCCGCAGCATTGACGTTGAAAGATAAATTTCTCAACTTCGCGATGCGGTCCATAGCCCGGCGCTTTAATTCATCTGTTTCGTCCCCTGCTGGCAGCTCCTCTACAGATGAAATCATGATTGGCATCGTTTGGTGTACGTTCGACTTCTCCTTTACCTCCTCCGCTTCATGGGAATTTTTAACCACCAATCGCATTTCAATTACAGGTTCGTCTTCCTGTTTTGGAATTTGCAATGGGGTTGGTCCCTCTACAATTTTGGATTCCTGTTTTGGCTTGTCCTCTGCATAAATCTGCGAAGGCTTCGCCAGATAACCGCCTGACGTTTGGACGGTGCTAGCTTCTTTATTATCTTTATTTGAGTTAGTAGTTTTAGGAGTTTCAGTCACTGCAGACTGATTTTGATTTGATTCAGCGGCTATTGGATCAGACTCCGAAGATAGCGTTAAATGCACAATAGTCTCGGATGATTTATCAACAGTATATTTCTCCGTCACCCTTTGTAATTTTACGCTTATGGGTTCAGGTATTTCTACTATTTTGGGAGACATCTCTTCTTCATCGGCTTTTAAACGCGGCATGGACGCGTACACATCTTCATCTTTTATTGATTTGAAACCCTTCTGTTCGATTATATTTTCTTCTTCCGGTATTTCATTCGCAGAATTTCTTTCATGCTTTTTTTCTTCAAAAGTAAAAACCGGCTGATGGTATCTCTTTTTATCCTCTTCGGGATGCTGCAAAACCATTACAATTTTTTCCACTTCTTTTTTCTCAACTTTCGGCGCTTCTTTTTTATCAAAAGGATCTTTGTGTTCAAACCCTGTTGCTATAAGCGTAATCCCAATTTTATTTTCCAGGGTACTATCATATCCCAATCCCATGATCACGTCTGTATCATCACCCGCCTGGCTCAACAAATGATTTTGTATGGTTTCCACTTCATCCATAGTAAATTCATTTTCACCTTCGGCTGAATTAATATTTATCAAAATCCATTTTGCCCCGCGAATGTCATTATCATTAAGCAATGGAGAATTGAGCGCCTGTTCAATAGCTTTCTGTGCCCTGTTTTCTCCTTCACATGCGGCACTTCCCAGGATGGCAACACCCCCATTTCTCATTACAGTACATACATCCGCGAAATCAACATTTATCTGGCCGGTACTGCTTATTACATCAGTAATACATTTTGCTGCGGTTGCCAATACATTATCCGCCTTACTGAAGGCAGCCTTCATGGTAAGGTTACCAAACTGGTGACGCATCTTATCGTTGCTAATAACAAGAAGAGTATCAACATGATCTTTTAACCTGCTGATTCCTTCTTCTGCCTGCGCGATTCTTTTCTTCCCTTCATAAGCAAAAGGAGTGGTAACAATTCCTACTGTAAGTATTCCAAGGTCTTTACAAATCTTTGCAATAATAGGTGCGCCACCTGTTCCGGTACCGCCACCCATCCCTGCAGTAATGAAAGCCATTTTGGTATTCACCTCAAGTATCCGTTTTATTTCTTCAAGGCTCTCTTCGGTGGCTTCACGGCCGATTGCAGGATTGGCTCCTGCCCCGAGGCCTTGTGTTAAATGCGGGCCAAGCTGAACTTTGTTAGGAACCATGCTGTTGGCAATAGATTGCGCATCAGTATTGCAGATAATGAAGTTTACTCCTTCAATCTTCTGGCTGTACATGTGGTTAACAGCATTGCTACCACCACCCCCAATACCTATCACTTTGAGGATAGATGATTGTTCTTTAGGCAAATCAAAATGTATCATGTGTTTAATTTAAAATTTAGTCTCGCCCCAATCCTCCTTCGTCCTTCGACAAGCTCAGGAGGGAGCACGAATTATTAATGGGTTTATTTACAAAATTATTTTTACATCAACCTTAAATACAATAATTGAAAGGTCTTGTATTTCACGCTCGCAACTCACTACTCATCATTGACTATTGACCATTGACCGATGACCATTAACTGATCACAATTCCGAATCCCCATCTTCTTTGAACATTTCAATTAATCCATTCTTAAATGAATCCATGAAACCTTTCAAAGTTTTTCTCGGCTTTACAACAATTTCCTTATGGCCAGAGGCATTTGCTTCAACTTCGTTTATGCTTCTGTGTTGTAAGCCGGCGGGAATAGTTACTTTCACATATTGCAGCTCAAACTGCTTACGTTTATTTTCATAGTCATTATATCCTTTTAATATTAAACCAAGGCAGGTTGAATACATAGGCTTGGCAAGCTCCTCAATATGTCCTGCAGCCAGGTGCTCGTTAGGATAACCAATGCGGGCATTCAAACCGGTTATATACTCTGTTAACTGGATAAGATGTTTGAGCTGAGAACCTCCACCGGTGAGAATTACCCCGCCATTTAAGAGACGGTTATCAAGACCTACCTGTTTTAGATGATAAGAAACGAAATCCATTATCTCGCTCATTCGGGCCTGGATAATTCCGGCAAGGTTTTTCACGCTTATTTCCTTGGGAGCCATACCACGCAAGCCTGGAATCGTAATAAAAGCATTTGATTTAGCCTCCTCTGAGAGAGCACTTCCAAACTGAACTTTCATTTGTTCAGCCTGCGTTTTTAAAACGCCCAGCCCTGTTTTTATATCGTTGGTAATGTTTTCTCCACCAAAGGGAATTACAGCAGTTTGTTTTAATATGCCTTCATAAAAAACAGCGAGATCTGTAGTACCACCACCAATATCAACAATAGCAACCCCTGCTTCAAGATCATGATCACACATAACGGCCGCCGCGGAAGCGAGCGGCTGCAGTACGAGATCCTTTGTTATGAGACCTGCTTTCTCCACACTGCGGTTAATATTTCTAATGGCATTTTTATCGCCGGTTATAATATGAAAGTTTGCGCCCACTTTTACTCCGCTGTAGCCGATAGGGTCAGGAATATTTTGAAAATTATCAACAGTGAACTCCTGCGGAATAACATCAATTATCTGGTCACCGGCGGGAATGTACGTTTTGTACTGATCATTTATAAGCTGATCAATTTCCGACTGCTTTATTTCTTCATCAGTATTTTGCCGTACAATATCTCCCCTTGTTTGCAGGCTTTTTATGTGATGGCCTGCAATCCCTACATACACTTCCGAAATCGGAAGGTTTGGATTACTTGCATAGCAATTTTCCAAAGCTGTTTGTATGGCTTTAATGGTTTGATCAATGTTCAACACCATTCCGTGTTGCACACCGTTGCTGTTTGCACGGCCAAATCCAAGAATTTCGAGCTTGCCGAATTCATTTTTTCTACCTGCAATGGCTGCAATTTTTGTGGTGCCAATGTCGAGGCCTACGATAATGGGTTGTTCGCTGTTCATATTGTTGTTTTTTATTAGCCCTTTCGCTACACTGTTTCTAAAATAACAGAAAGGCTATGGGTACTATGTTGTTTTATATTTTACTTTTTTAGCTTTTCAGGGCATTTCAATTCATTTTAATAGTCGGTTTTTGAAGGCATCACTGCCTTCGGGTCTTTTGTGATGTTGTGTAAGGGTTTTGAAACAGGCGGCTTAACAATCTTACCCTGGCTTTTTACCGGGGCAGTACCTGATCTTTCGGTGGATGATGAATGGCTTCGGGCATTCTGTTTTACTACCGGATGCCTTTCAAAAAACGGTTTTTCAGGAACATGAATAGGGGCTACAGAAACACGATTTTTAAAAATCGCGTTTGAGTTGCCCTTGACATCTTCATCGGGAATATTTTCTATCTCAGTGGATGTATTGATATTACTGTTATTATCTTCCGGTTGCTCAAGCTGAATATTAGTGGAATCATTGGTATGCTTTTGTGCATCCGCAATTATAGCTTTCATAATCTGAACAGAACGCAGCGAGTCCATTTTTATTTCTCCTGCACCTCTTCGCACTCCTACAATCTGGCCGGTAAATTGTGCTTCAAGAGATGAATATTGGCTCGATCCCTCTTTAGATAACACCTGCCTGTAAAAGCAAAGCAGGTTATTGAATTTTTCACGATAATTTTCTGCCTTGCCGAAATGAATAACCTGGTTACCCAACTTAGGTATCAAATCAAAAGTGCCGCCGGGAGAAATATCAACCTGGTCAATTTGTGCCATCCAAAAAGGATCCGTACCAATAAATTCACTGATCGTTTTGATATCCCTCATAATATTGCTATCTGCTTTCGAAAGAACCGTTACAGCAGCAGGGAAATTAGTAAACACAGGGAGCCTCGCGGAAAACTTATTACTCAATGGAAGCCTCACCAGTGAGCTGTCCATGTAAAAAGACAAACCGGAAGAAGTGAAAACTCTTGCAACAGGTTCTCTTTCTTTTATTTTTACTTCAAGCACATCGTTATTGTCAAAAAAAAGTTCTGCGTTTTTAATCCATTGGGTTTTTTGTAATTCTGTTTCCATTAATGCGAGATCTATTGAATGCAGTGGCTTCATCTCAAGCCTGCCGCCATTGGCTTTTTGCAAAATGAACAGCACATCTTTTTTATCAACAAAAAAATTGTTTTGAACACCCGTAATATCAATTTCAATCCTGGCACAATGTTCATTATTTTTCCTCGCGATGGCAGCTATCAGTAATACAACAGTCCCTGAGCCAAGGAGTATCCACACCAGGGCTGCAAGGATCTTTTTAAATGTGTATCGTTTTGCTTCTCTCAAGTTTAATTGGTACTTTCTAAAATTTGTTTAATTGGCGCCACGAGTGTATCTATATCACCAGCCCCTGCAGTTATCAATAAGTCTAAACCATCTCCATGTAATTTGCTGTCACGTAATATTTCCATTAATTCCTCTTTATCGCAACAAATTCCTTTTCGATCATCCATCCTTTCTGCAATCATTTCGCTGCTTACATTTTCAATAGGTAATTCCCTTGCAGGGTATATTGGCAGCAGGTAAACATCATCGGCAAGATTTAAGGCTTTGGCAAATTCATCTGCAAAATCCCTTGTTCTTGAAAACAGGTGTGGCTGAAAAATTACAGTACATTTTCTGCCAGGAAATAAACTTTTAGCGCCCGATATTAATGCATTTAATTCCGCGGGATGGTGCGCGTAGTCATCAATAAAAATCACATCCCCATGTTTGGTGTTGTTTTGTTGCGGGCCGGATGCTGAGGCGGCAATAATATATTCAAACCTCCTTTTTACTCCTTTGAAATCATTAACTGCATTTTTTATTTTATTATTTTCAATTTTAAGGTAATGTGCTATTGTAATTGCTGCAACTGCATTTTCAATATTATGCATCCCACCCATATTCAGTAGTACTTTTTCGAGTATCCAGCCTTTTGACATCACATCGAATTCATATCCGCCATTACGAAAAGTAGTATTGGTTGCAAAAGCATCAGCCTCTTCATTTTGAAGGCTATAACGTATATGATTAGCCGCAAATAAATTTTTAGAGGTTATATTATAGTTAGTCAATAACAAGCCCTCCGGCCTTAACCTGTTTGAAAATTCAATAAATGAATGTTCCATATTCTCCTTTGTTCCATAAATATCCAGGTGGTCAGCATCCATTGCAGAAATCAATGCCACATCAGGAGATAGTTGCAGGAAACTGCGGTCATATTCATCAGCCTCTACCACAGCGATGTTATTATCACTACTCCAGAAATTAGTATTGTAATTCACCGAAATACCACCAAGGAAAGCATTGCATCCGACCCCGGCATGTCTTAGTATGTGTGCTACCATTGTACTGATGGTGGTTTTACCATGAGTGCCTGCAACACAGATGTTGAATGAATCTTTTGTTATCTCCCCAAGCAGCGCACTGCGCTTTATTACTTCGTAATTATTATGTAAATAATAATTAAGCTCTTTATGATCTTTAGGAACAGCCGGGGTGTAAACCACCAGCTGAGCCTTTTTGTCAAGCAAATCAGGATCATCTTCATAATGAATATTTATTCCTTCACTTTCCATTTGCTGCGTTAACGATGTAACAGTTTTATCATACCCGCTTACTGCGGCATTTTTGCCCAGGTAATATTTTGCCAGGGCGCTCATGCCAATGCCGCCAATACCAATAAAGTAAATACGTGATATGGTTGTATAGTCTTTCATTGTAACCTCAGCTCTTCCGATAGCAATCGGAACCCCCTCCAAAGGGGAAGGGTAGCTTAGAGTGCTGCGTTAAGCCTAAGGATTTTTTTATCTTTTTATTAAATAATAATTATGCTTTTATAGTTTTTAAAATTTCGTTTGCGATTGTTTCATCAGCTTGTGTGTTGCTCATTTTTGATATATTCGTTTCCAGTTCGCGAATAAGTTTTTCATCCTGCACCAATTCGATAACCGTACCTATCAAATTTGTTTTTACATCTGCATCCCGTACCATCAATGCAGCCTGCTTTCTCACCAGTGCCAGTGCGTTGGCTGCCTGATGATCTTCTGATGCAAAAGGGTAAGGAACAAAGACCGCAGCTTTACCCACAACAGAAATTTCCGCAATCGTCATTGCTCCTGCCCTTGCCACTACCACATCTGCCGCGCCATAAGCATATTCCATTCGGTCAATAAACGCGTTGGTCCAGATGTTGCTCTTTTCTTCCTCAGCTTTTGCAGCCAACCCTGCATATAATTTCCCGGTTTGCCAGATAAGCTGTAAGTTATTTTTTTTGAACGCATCAATATTATCGTCAATAGTTTGGTTAATGCTCGCTGCTCCAAGGCTACCTCCCATAACAAAAACGGTTTTCATCTCCGGTCTCAGGCCAAAAAACCCGAGCGCTTCGTGTTTTGAAATCTTTTCCGAAAAAATATTGCGTACAGGGTTGCCCGTTATAATAATTTTCTTTTGCGGAAAATATTTTTCCATTCCTTCTGCCGCCACGAAAATTTTTGTTGCTCTTTTTGCCAACATAATGTTGCTTCTTCCCGGAAAAGAATTGCTTTCGTGAATAAAAGCGGGTATCCTGCGGGTTTGGGCGAGTCTTAAAACAGGAAAACTTGAATATCCCCCGACCCCAATTACTGCATCTGGTTTGAAAGCCTTTAATATGGCAGTCACCTGGAAAAAACTTTGCAACAGTTTTAGTGGCAACCCAATATTTCGTATCAAAGAACTTCTGTTATAGCCCGCTATTGTGAGGCCGATGATCTTATATCCCGCCTCCGGGATTTTGTCCATTTCCATTTTTCCTTTGGCCCCTACAAATAAAATTTCAATTCCTGGTTCCTTCTTATTTAACGCTGCGGCAATTGCCAGTGCCGGGAAAATATGCCCCCCGGTACCCCCACCAGCAATTATTATTCGCTTACTTCGTTCTTTTGGAGGAGCAATATCTTCCACTCCGTCAATTATATTCTCATTACTCATTATGCACTTATTCTGTTTCACTTTTTAAATGATCCTGTTCTGCCACCCCGGCTACCAATGCTGCGGCATTCCCTTCCATTTGTTCAACATTACGGGCAACGCTTAAAATGATTCCAATGGCAAAGCAGGTAAACCAAAGACTGCTGCCTCCCATACTTACCAGCGGTAATGTAACACCGGTAGTAGGAAGCAGGTTCACATTCACTGCCATATTCACCATTGCCTGGATCACCAGTGTAAAACTCAATGCCACTGCCAAAAAAGCACCAAACGCATAAGGGCATCGTTGAAAGATCCGTATACTCCGGAACAAAAAAAGTATGTAGATCAAAATAATAATTGCGCCTCCTGCGAGTCCATATTCTTCTATAATAATTGCATAAATAAAATCGCTGTATGGATGAGGTAAAAAATTTCGTTGCTCACTTTTCCCGGGGCCCCTACCCAACCATCCGCCTTTGGCTATGGCAATTTTGGCCTGTTGTACCTGGTATGAAGCGTCTTCTTTGTCGGCATACATAAAATCCTGAACACGCTTTATCCATGTTGACATTCTGCCCATGCTTAATATTGACGGGAGATCTTTGGAGGCATGTTCTTCCTTGTTATAATAATGTGTAGCAACGAGCACGAGTATAGCAAGAGGAATTAAAGCGGTGCCCACAACAAGCATGATGTGTCTCAATCGTACCCGTCCTATAAACATCAGCATGAGAGCAATACCACCTATCAATAATGCCGTAGATAAATTAGCCGGGGCTATCAGTGCACATATAATGAGAACCGGAATAATCAGTGGCAGGAAGCCTTTTTTGAAATCTTTAATAACATTCTGGCACCGGCTCAATTGCCTGCTCATATACATAAAAAGTGCAAGTTTTGCCAAGTCAGATGTTTGAAACGTCATATTAATTACAGGCAGTTTAATCCAGCGGTTTGCTTCATTAATACTGCTTCCGAATTTTAAAGTATAAAACAACAGGGGTATCGAAATCAAAAACAAAATGGTGGCAACACGCGAGTAAATTGTATAATTCACCCTGTGCGCAAAATAAATTATCAACACTCCCAAAGCAATAAAACCGGTTTGCTTGAACAAATAACTTTCTGTGCTTTTATTCATTTTGTATGCAAGAGATCCAATGCTGCTATATACCACAAGAATGCTCACCATTGTAAGCATAATGACGATTGCCCAAATTACCTTGTCACCTTTGGTACGGTTTAAAATATTACCCGTAACTCCCTGTGCAGAAGAAAATGTGTTCGATAATATTTGTTTAGTATCTCCCATTTATTTTGAATAGCCGATATTATTGACTTTTAAACCTCACCCCTGCCCCTCTCCGAAGGAGAGGGATTGTTACAAATCCTTTACCGCTTCTTTAAATTGTTTTCCCCTGTCTTCATAATTATTAAACAAATCGAAACTGGCACATGCCGGCGACAATAACACCGCATCGCCTTTGTTCGCAAAATGGAAGGCAGCCTGAACTGCATCTTTGGCATTATCGGTATTTACTATTAATTCCACTTCATTCCCGAATGATTCATGAATCTTCCTGTTATCAATACCCATACACACAATTGCTTTTACCTTTTCTTTTACAAGGTCTTTTATGAACGAATAATCATTGCCTTTGTCAACTCCTCCGAGAATAAGAATAGTTGGTTTTGTCATACTCTCCAGCGCATACCAGGTACTGTTGGTATTGGTTGCTTTACTGTCATTTATAAATTCAACGCCTTTTATAGTTGCTACCGTTTCCATTCGGTGTGCCAGGCTTTGAAATGTTTGAATCGCAATCCTTATTTTTTCCTTTCTGATATCCATTACAACAGCCGAAAGCCCTGCTGCCATTGTATTGTATTGATTATGTTTCCCCCTCACTGTGAAATCTTCCACGCTCATTGTCATTTCTTCGCCCTGCCATTTTATGTGCATTTCAGAATTGAGGATATAAGCTCCTTCCGGTAATAATTTTCTCATGCTGATAGGTAATGGGTGAGTCCTGTTTAAAAATTTATCTAAATTTTTTATAGTTATTTCATCATCCGCGTTATAAATAAATACATCATTTTCTGTTTGGTTTTTTATGATATTGAATTTGCTTTTTATATAATTTTCAAAATTGTATTCATACCGGTCCAGGTGATCTTCCGTTATATTGGTCAATACTGCTACATCGGGCCGGAATGTTTTTATATCATCAAGCTGGAAAGAACTTATCTCTGCCACATATATCTTTTTTGGCTCCTTTGCCACCTGTCTCGCAAATGAGTAACCTATGTTCCCAACCATTGCGCAATCCAGTTCTGCTTCTTTGCAGATATGGTAAATCATTGCTGTAGTTGTCGTTTTCCCATTGCTGCCTGTAATCGCAATAATCTTACTATCACCTTTAAACCTGTATGCAAATTCTATTTCGCTTATAATTTCAGTTCCTCTTTGCCTCAATTCCCGGATGATCTTATTTTTTTCAGGTATTCCAGGACTTTTCACTACGAGTGCAGCCGCAAAAATTTTCACTTCAGTATGAGTTTCTTCTTCAAACTCAATCCCGTTTAATACCAGCTCATTTTTAAAAACAGGATTAATTAAGGAAGCATCACTCACAAACACCTCATACCCTTTTTGTTGTGCCAGCAATGCCGCTCCCACACCACTTTCACCGGCGCCCAGTATTATCATTCTCTCTTTCATTCTGTTTTTAACTGAATGGGTCAATTAAAAAATCCGGTTCTTCAAAAGCATGAATTTAACAGGTCAGAAAGCTGGTCATCATTGGAATTGGCACGGCTCAAACTATTTCAAAAAAATTTCCACAGAACAAATTCTAAAACCTACCATTCTTTAATTCCTATCGCAATTTTAATGTTACCACTGCAAACACTACCGACAAAATAGTTACCACCCAGAACCGCACGGCTATTTTACTTTCATGATATCCCAGTTTTTGATAATGATGATGCAATGGGCTCATTAAAAAAATTCTTTTCCCTTCGCCATATTTCCTTTTTGTGTACTTGAAATAAGAAACCTGTATCACCACGCTTAAAAGCTCCACCAAAAAAACCAGGCAAAAAATAGGAATCAACAGCTCCTTACGAACTATTATAGCCAGTGACGCAATAATTCCGCCAAGTGCCAGGCTGCCGGTATCACCCATGAAAACCTGTGCCGGGTAAGCATTGTACCATAGAAATCCCACACACGCACCCACAAAAGCCGCAATAAAAATTGACAATTCGGTAAGGTTGGGGATATACATAATATTGAGATATTCTGCAATACGAACATCGCCGCTTACAAAAACAAAGACCCCCAGACACAAACCGATTATCGCACTCACCCCCGTCGCCAATCCATCAAGCCCATCCGTAATATTGGCCCCATTAGATACCGCTGTCACAATAAATATTACAATAAGAATATATAGTACAGGTGTAAACTTCTCCCAACTTTCGGGTAATAATTTTGCATAATTAAATTCGTGTGTTTTTACAAATGGAATTGTGGTTATAGGTGTCTTCACCGTGACAAACCTGTGTATTTTTCCATCGGTGATAATAGTGTCTTCGCTGAGTTTATGCTCCCCCCGCTGTGGTGTCCACGATGTTCCGCCAATATCAGTTATAATTTCACGTTTTACCACAACACTTTGATTAAAATACAATGTAGAGCCAATGATAATCCCGAGGATTACTTGTCCGAATATTTTAAATCTTCCTGCAAGGCCATCAGCGTCAATTTTTTTATACTTTTCTCCTCTTGCTTTTGCAATATGCCTTGCTTTTATTTTCAAATAATCATCTATAAAGCCTATAACGCCCAGCCACACCGTGCATAACAACATAAGCCTCACATACACTTTATCAAGGTTGGCCAGTAATAATGTTGGAATTAATATTGCCAGCAAAATGATAATACCTCCCATAGTGGGGGTGCCGGTTTTCATTTTTTCGCCCGCTAAACCTAACTCTCTGACAGACTCTCCAATTTGTTTTCTTTTTAAAATATTAATAAGCCGCTTTCCATAAACAGTTGTTATAACTAATGATAAAAGCACTGTCGCCAACACTCTGAAAGTGATAAAATGAAAAAGCCCGCTACCAGGAAACTTTATCCCGTTTTTGGTGAACCATTCAAAAAGTTGATAGAGCATTTATCTTTTTATTCAATTGTATGCCTTTTTCCTTTTTTATTTTCCCATTAATTCAAACATTTCTTCCAATATCTTTTTATCGTCAAAGTCATATTTCATTCCGTTTATTTCCTGGTATTTTTCATGGCCCTTTCCTGCTACCAAAACAATATCCCGTTGCTGCGCAAGGTTCACAGCAGTTTTAATCGCTTCTTTCCTGTCAACAATTGAAATGTATTTTTTCCGGGCAATAACCGGCACTCCCTCTTCCATGTCTTTTATTATTTGCGCAGGATTTTCATTCCTTGGATTATCGGATGTAAAAATTATTTTATCACTGTATTCACAGGCTACCTCGGCCATTACAGGCCGTTTTGTTTTATCGCGATTACCACCGCAGCCTACCACAGTAATAATTTTTTCTTCACTTTGCCTCAAATTTTTTATGGTTGCCAGTACATTCAGCAAGGCATCAGGGGTATGAGCGTAATCAATTATTCCAATTATTTTTTCATTGGGAGACACCATGTACTCAAACCTTCCTTCGGCACCTGTAAGGCTGCTAAGTATTTGCAAAGTGATTTCTTTATTTTCTCCCATACACACGGCTGCCCCATACACTGCCAAAAGATTATAAGCATTGAAAATACCTATCAGCCTGCAGTGCACTTCTATGTCATTTATCATTAATACAAGGCCGTTTAAAGAATTCTCTATAATTTTCCCTTTGAAATCTGCCAAAGTTTTCAGGCTATATAAATATTTTCTTGCCTTTGTATTCTGGAGCATTATTGCACCACGTTTATCATCTGCATTACTAAGTGCAAAAGATAATGAGGGCAAAGAATCAAAAAATTGTTTCTTTACTCTTATATATTCATCAAATGTTTTGTGATAATCCAAATGATCGTGAGTAATGTTGCTGAAAATTCCACCTGCAAACTGCAGGCCTGCAACACGGTGCTGATCTATAGCATGTGAACTTACTTCCATAAAAATATGGGAACATTCATTTGCGACCATTTCAGCGATTAGTTTGTTGAGAGTAATCGCATCGGGAGTGGTATGTGTTGATGGTAATATTTTATCGCCAACCTGGTTTTGTACCGTGCTTAGAAGGCCGCATTTATATCCCAACGAAGAAAATAATTTAAACAGTAATGTGGCTATAGTAGTTTTCCCATTGGTACCTGTTACCCCAATAAGCTTAATTTTTTGAGTAAGTTGTCCGTAAAAATTATGCGCCATTACTCCTGCAGCAATTGCGCTGTTCTCAACCGTGATGTATTGAATACTTTCGTTAAGTATGCCGGGAAGGATCTCGCAAATTATAGCAGAAGCCCCGTTTGCAATAGCGGTGTCAATAAAGGAATGCCCGTCAGCAAGTGTTCCTTTTACAGCGATAAAACAGCCACCGGGCTTTACTCTTCGTGAGTCCGTTTGTAACTCATTTATTTCTGTTGCGGCCGTACCAACCACCGAAAGTATGTTTACCTTATATAATATTTGCTGTAACAATGCCATTAATTCAACTGTAGATTTATTGATTGCCCTTTATGAAAGTCTGCGTTCTGTGTAAGTGACTGATAAATTACTTTCCCCCTTCCCTTCGCTTCTACTTTTAATCCTATATTTTCCAGCAAATACACTGCGTCTTTTAAACCCATTCCTGTAACATCCGGTACTTTGCTTTCGGTCGGCGGTATATTATATGCTGAATTCAACTCTGCCCGGTTACCTTGCAAAAATGTTGATCTCCATGAACCACCATTTGCAGAATCTGTTGAAGGATAGCCAAACGTTTTTAAAATTTTATCAAGATCAGTTTTCAGACCATAAAATTTATGGGTACTGCTGCTGTCAATTCCGCGCGGTAGGCTGTTCAAAGATTCACTACCAATTTTTTGTGCGTATATTTTATCAGCAACTTCTTTAAACACAGGCCCGGCAACAACACCGCCATAAGCCAGCCTTGATTGATTACTGTTTTGGATTACCACGGCAATACTATACTTCGGATTGTCAGCAGGCAAATATCCTATAAAGGCAGATTGATAAATTTTAGCACTTTTGTTATAACCACGATTATCCATGGCCGTTACAGCTGTACCTGTTTTACCTGCAAAACTGTACAGGTTACTTTTAAGAAGATGGCCCGTGCCATGCTCCCTTTCGATAACAGCCAGCAGGCATCCCTTTAATTTGCCGAGCGTTTCATCGCTGCATATTTTTTCAATAAGCACCTGGGGCTTGAATGATTTAATTTCGATTCCCATTTCTTGTATGGAATTAACCAGGTATGGCTTCATCATTTTTCCATTATTAGCAACGGCATTGTAAAGCATCAGCAGGTGAAGTGGTGTTACAAGTTCTTCATAACCGTGAGCCATAAAAGGCAACGTGGTTTTTGTCCAATACTTACTGCCCGGCTTTTTTATCAGTGGAACAGCAGCCCCAACTATATCAATTCCTGTAACCGTATCGAGCCGCAGGAAATGCAAATGATCATAAAACTGCATGGGCTGAGTGTGATAATATTCTTCAGCAAGCTTTGCAAACGCAACATTTGATGAGCGGGCAAAAGCTTCTTTTACAGTGATCTCCCCCGTGCCTAAATGAGAGTCCCTTACTCTAAGACCATAAAAAGATTTTTGTCCCCCTTCGCAATCAACGATACTGCCGGTATCTACATATTTATCTTCAAGAAGTGACAATAAAGTAGCCAGTTTAAAAACTGAACCCGGTTCTGTTTTTTTACCAAGCCCATAATTATAATCTTCAATATATTCCCCACCCGGCCTTTGTCCCAGGTTGGCAATCGCTTTAATTTTACCCGTTTGTGTTTCCATCACGATACAGGTCCCGTGTAATGAATTATTTTCAACCATCATTTTCATGAGTGCGTTCTCTGCAACATCCTGCATGTATGTATCAATCGTAGTGATAATATCTTTTCCATTTTCAGGTTCTATTTCGGCGCCATCAACCGGTACATAGGCGCCTGCCATATAACGCATAAGCCTGCTACCCGTTTGCCCTTTAAGCAAACTATCATAGGATCTTTCAAGGCCTACATTTTTACTGGTATCTCCGCGGGAAAGCCCGATAGTTCTGTTCGCAAGAAGCACGTATGGATTTACCCGGTTGTCTCTTACGTCTACTATAAACCCGCTTTTATTACGGCCCTGTTTTACCAATGGAAAATTCCGGAGGGACTGGTATTCTTCAAATGAAATTTTCTTTTTTAATGCGTAATACCTTTCGTGATTTTTGTAAGAGGTCACTAAAAGCCTCCGGTAAGATGCCGCAGATGCATCTTTAAACAATCCGGATAATGCGATGCTAAGGGAATCGAGGTTATCATAAAATCTTTTGCCGTCTTTTTCCCGAAGGCCATCTGCATCAAAATCAACATACACATCAAAAACAGGGATTGATGTACTAAGCATGTTTCCATCTTCGCTGTAAATAGATCCGCGTTCGGCATTTACGTCCATATATTTCAATTGCTGGGTATTGCTGATGCTTTTCCAGTAAGCTCCCTGTACCCGCTGGATATAAATTGCTCTTCCCAATACAATCATACCCAGCACAATAATGCCGAGAAAGCAGAGATAAATACGCCACGATATGTCTTTCTTAATATCCAATATTTTGCTTTTATTTTCCCGTTCTCTTTAATTATTTTTCCGGCTACTGTCTGTAAGCCTTACCGGCGGCGCCATTAATTCTTTTAAGCCCAGCGGCGCTACAGCTTTTGCAAGCTCACTCTCTTTGCTTCTGAATATAACATCCCGCCTCACTGTTTTAAATTCATATTCCATTTCTTTCAAATGGTTTGCCGTTGAATTTATTTTTCTCATCGTTTTATCAGCATAATGCCCATTGGCTATGTAGATTATTGTAAGAGCTGACGCAAAAAGATAAAATGGAATATTCTTTACAATCCACCTGTTATACAACAAGACTTTCTTTTTGCGGAATTCTTTTAATTTACTTTGTTTGCGTATGTGTTGCACCTCTGCCATTTTCTGCTGATGATCCGTTATTATTTATTTTACGTGAGAATGATTTTCTGAAACTTTTATCTTTTCTGCAATTCGTAATTTTGCACTTCGTGATCTCGGGTTGCCTTTTATTTCCTGCTGTGATGGTACAATTGGTTTTTTTGTTATCACCTCTAAATCATTTTTTCGTAATGTGCCATATAAATCATTTTTTTGTTCTTCATCAAAATTTCCATTCTTAAAAAAAATCTTTACTATTCTGTCTTCAAGAGAATGGAAAGTGATAATTGCTATCCTTCCTCCCTTTTCCAGAACGTCGGGTGCCTGTTGTAACATTTCTTTCAAAGCTCCCAACTCATCGTTCACTTCTATTCTCAATGCCTGGAACACCTGGGCAAAATATTTTTCCGGGTTTCCTTTCACAACAGGGTACAGTGCACTTTTAAATTCGCTTATCGTATTGAGTGGTTGTAATTTTCTTAATGAGACTATTAGTTTGGCTAATGTTTTTGAATTGGTTACTTCCCCGTATTTTTCAAAAAGCCTGTGCAGTTTTTCCTCAGAATAGGTATTGACTATATCTGCGGCGGCTGTTTTTTCACGGCTATTCATTCGCATATCCATGGGTGCATTGAAGCGTGTGGAAAATCCGCGTTCTGCTGCATTAAACTGGTGGCTTGAAACGCCAAGATCCACCATGATACCATTTACTTTTGGAATTTTATGGAAGCGAAGGAAACGCTGAAGGTGGCGAAAGTTGTGTGGGACAAAAATCAACCTGTCATCAGCCGGTAAATTTTTAATTGCATCTTCATCCTGGTCAAAGGCAATTAATTTTCCGTGGTTGTTCAATTTCTTAAGAATTGCAGCGCTATGACCCCCGCCGCCAAAAGTGCAATCAACATAAACACCTGAAGAATCAATTTGTAATCCATTGATCACTTCCCGCAACAAAACCGGCACATGGTATATGCCTTCCTCCATCGTTATGATTTTGTGATTTTATCGCCCGTCATCACTTCTTTTGCCAAATCACTAAATGCTTCCGGAGAAAAAGTTTCAAAGAACTGTTGGTATTTTATTTTATCCCATATCTCAATTTTGTCAATCGCCGAAACCAGCACAATATCTCTTTCAAGGCTGGCATACTCCATCAGGTTTTTTGGTAATAAAAGGCGGCCTGCACTATCAAGTTCGACCTGGGTAGCCCCATTTAAAAAATACCGCTTGAATTGCCTTACTTTGGGATCAAAATCATTCAGGTTGCTCAGATCAGAAAATATAGGCTTCCAGCTCTTTGATGTGTATAAACTAAGGCACTTCTCGAACCCCCTGTTTAATACAAAAGGTTCGGCTCCGCTTTCCGGCAATTGTTTCTTAAATCCCGACGGCAGCAAGAAGCGACCTTTTGCATCTAATGTAGCTTCGTACTCACCTATAAAGCCTATCATTATGAATGAATTATATTTATGTAAACAAGAATTTCCACAAAATAACACTTTTTCCCACTCAGACAACGTTTTTGAGCAAAACTTTTTTATCCACCTGTGAAAAGCCACGCCGGATATAAGTTTAGATGATTTTTATGTTCTATGATGTGAACACGATGTGAATAACGATTAATAATTTGTGGATTACAGAAAATTAAATGTTAACAACAGGATATTCAGGTACGCCTTTATTGAAAAAACTCGGGATAAAAGAGAACATGAGAGTAATGCTTATTCATGTGCCCGAAAATTATTTCGAACTACTTGAAAAAAATATTGCCGGGCAGGCATGTGCAAAAAATGAGAGGCCAGACTTCATTCATTTGTTTGCCAAAACAAGAAAAGAATTTGAGATTGAGATGAGGAAATTAAAACCCCGGATAAAACCTACAACCTCAATCTGGGTGTCGTGGCATAAAAAAAGCGCAGGGATACCAACTGATATTACGGAAGATATCATAAGAAATTATGCCTTGCAAAATGACCTTGTTGATATAAAGGTGTGTGCGGTAAGTGATATATGGAGTGGACTAAAACTTGTAGTGCCGGTTGCTAAAAGATCAAAAAAGTAGTTGATTCTTATTTTTCTGCTTTTGCGAGTGGCATGTCTATAATAAAGGAACTTCCTTTTCCTAATGTACTTTCTGCTTTTATTTTTCCTTTATGTGCGTCCACGATTGTTTTTACATAACTAAGGCCCAGCCCAAAACCTTTCACATTGTGAATATTGCCTGTATGGGCCCTGTAAAACTTCTCGAAGATCCGGTGAAGCGTTTCTTTATTCATACCTATTCCATTGTCTTCAATTTTAATGCGCAAGTGATGATTAAAATTCTGGGTCGACAGTTTAATACAAAGATTTTCTTTGGAATATTTTATCGCATTATCAAGAAGGTTGTTGATGATATTCGTAAAGTGAACTTCATCTGCCATAATTAAATCATTTTTTGCATCGGTTTGAACACCTATTTTGCCATTTTTTTCGGCAAGGGACAGATGAATATTGTTTACCGCAGCATGGATGAGCTCATGTGCATGTACCTGGTTTTCATTGAGCTGAATTTCCTGTTTGTCCAGCAAAGCAGCCTGTAGTATAGTTTCCACCTGTTTATTCATTCTTTTATTCTCGTCCTTAATGATGCCCGAAAAATAATTCATTTTTTCCCTGTCGTTGATCACTTTTTCATTTTTCAAAGCATCCACCGCAAGTGAAATGGTAGCAAGTGGTGTCTTAAACTCATGCGTCATATTATTAATAAAATCAGACTTTATCTCGCTCAATTTTTTTTGATTTAATAAAGCTCTTATTGTAATAAAAAAGGCGGCAAAAATAATAAAGGTGAAAATAATTGCACCCGCAACTATCCAGTACATCTGCTTCCAGATAATATTATTTACGTGCGGAACAACAATTATTAAGAGCTCCTGTGGAGAAAGCCCTTCTGCTAAACTTCCACTTGGAGATTCAAGAGGGTACACAAAAGCCCTGTTGTGCAGGCTATCCTGGTAAGCTTCATAAAAATTTTTGGACTGCAGTTCATCGCCGATCATTGAAGTGGTAGTAACGGCAAATTCAAAATCGACATCTTTGATATTATTTTTTTCAAATGCTTTTTTAATCCGTGCCCTTATTTCGTCCCTGGTAAATTTATGCGCAATTGAAGATGAAAATACATTTAACGGAAAAAACAGGTCGGTGCCTTTCCTTTTGTCAAAAGGGGAGAGATTTCCTTTTTCCTCAACGAGATCGTTGCCGGCAGCAACGGTTACCATTTTAATACTTTCCTCAAACTGTTGCTCCTTATCCTGCACAGATTGTTTTATCCATAAAACCTGGGAAAAAATTACACCGAGCAATGAAATAAAAACCAGTACAGTAATAATGGGGAAAATTTTTTTCATGCATCGCAAATTTAAACTTAGCAACTGCGAAAAAGCTGTATAAAAGCTTCACGTAGAAACTTTAACTAAGTCTTATAGTTTATTTTTTAACAAAAAAAGTTATTATGGAATTATTTTATCAACAAATAAATATAATTTAGAATTATGATTTCACCGGCGCGAGGTACCTTATTAATTGCAAATCCCTTTTTAAAAGATCCGAATTTTAGCCGGACTGTTATTTTCTTATGCGAACATACTGAGGAAGGTAGCTTTGGCTTTGTATTAAATAAGAAATTTCCAAAAACTCTCAAAGAACTGATTCCTGAATTGGAAGGAAACCCGCTTCCTGTTTACCAGGGAGGACCGGTACAAAGGGATGCCTTACATTTTTTACATCAATATCCCCAACTGATAAGCGGGGGCCAAGAGGTGTTAAAAGATGTTTACTGGGGAGGTAATTTTGAAAGCCTGCTCGTGAATCTTAAAAATAATGATATTAATAGTGACCGTATACGTTTTTTTATTGGATACAGCGGATGGAGCGAAGGGCAACTTAATGATGAGTTGAAGGAACAAAGCTGGCTAACCGTTAAGGCTACACGGGAATTAATTTTTGATACAAAGCCGGAAGATATCTGGAAAAATTCTTTAAAGCACCTTGGAGGCAATTACGAAATGATGATAAACTTTCCTATTGATCCGCAACTGAACTGAACAGGAAGTTCATAGTTCAGGTTTAATGCTCGATGGTCAATAGTCAATAGTCAGTAGTCGGTAGTTGTGAGTCGCCAAACTTTAACTTTGAACTACGAACTTTGTACCTTCAACTTAATGCTTTATAAAATTTTATTCCTTCCTGCAAGATTGCTGATTTACTTTTATTGCCGCAAGATTGTTATCAACAATAAAAACATGCTTTATGAGAAGGGGCCTCTGCTCATTGCCGCCAATCATCCCAATTCTTTTTTAGATGCTATTATACTGGCAACTTTATTTAAAAATCCTGTTTATTCCTTAACCCGAGGAGATGCATTTAAGGGGAAAAAAATAACGAAAATCCTTACTTCGCTTAACATGCTGCCGGTGTACCGTTTAAGTGAAGGAGCCGAAAAACTTGATAATAACTATTTCACTTTTGATGAATGCCAGAACATTTTCCGCCAAGGTGGAATTGTGCTGATATTCAGCGAAGGAAGATGCATTAATGAATGGCACCTGCGCCCCCTTAAAAAAGGAACCGCAAGGCTTGCACTCGCTGCATGGAAAGAAAATATTCCTTTGAAAATTATACCCCTGGGAATAAACTATAGCAGCTTCCGGACGTTTGGCAAGAATGTCTTTTTAAATTTCGGAAATATCATTAACAAAGAAAATATATATGTTGACTTTACGGGTGGAAAAGCTGTAAATGAATTCAATGAGAAACTACAGCAACAATTACAAGGCCTTGTTTTAGAAGTTGACAAAAATGATGTTGAAAAGCTGAGAAAATATTTTTATATCCGTAAGCCTTTTCTAGAAAAAATACTGTTGTTTGTTCCTGCTGCTGCCGGATATATTTTTCATTTTCCCCTGTATTTTTTAATTGATGTATCCATTAAAAATAAAGCCAGTGATCATTATGATTCTATAATGATAGCCATACTATTTTTTCTTTATCCGTTGTATCTTTTGATACTGACACTGATTGTATTTTTCATAACACAAAATTCAATTTCACTTTTACTATTATTATTTATTCCTCTTACTGCCCTGGGCCTGTTGCATTTTAAAAGGCAAATAAAATAATTATTAAATTCAGGTCATTAACAGGCAACCATTAAAAAAACCGGAATAAAAACTGGAATAAAAAAATCCGCATTACATGTAGTATTCAAAATTATCATTGTACAACCAGTTATCAGGTTTCCCATGCTCCTTCAACCAGCACAGTCGCTTTATTATTTAATACTTCAACAAAACCACTTTGAATTGTATAGAGCGCAGTTGAATTTTTGTCTTTTAGAATTTTAAGTTTGCCAGCTTTTAGCGCACTCACAAGCGGGGCGTGCTTTTCAAGCACTTCAAACATACCGGCAATGCCCGGAAGCTGAACGCCATACACATCTCCACTAAAAATTTTTTTGTCAGGTGTAAGTATTTCAAGAACCATGGTTACAATATGTCTATAATTAGCTAATCGGCTAATCGGCTAATCAGCTAATTATGCCTGTGCCGCCTCAATCATTTTTTTACCTTTTTCAATAGCATCTTCAAGGTTACCTACCAGGTTAAATGCTGCCTCGGGATATTCGTCAACTTCACCATCCATAATGGCATTAAAACCCCGGATAGTATCTTCTATCGAAACAAGCACCCCTTTCAGGCCGGTAAATTGTTCGGCCACATGAAACGGCTGGGAAAGAAAACGCTGTACACGGCGTGCACGGCTCACCGTTAGTTTATCTTCATCGCTCAATTCATCAAGACCCAGGATGGCGATAATATCCTGTAATTCTTTATATCGCTGTAAGGTGCGTTTAACCCTGTTGGCACAATCGTAGTGCTCATCGCCTACGATTACGGGAGATAAAATTCTTGAAGTTGAATCCAAAGGATCAACTGCGGGATAAATTCCTAAATCCGCAATCTTCCTGCTCAATACGGTCGTGGCATCAAGGTGTGCAAATGTTGTTGCCGGGGCAGGATCGGTCAAATCATCTGCAGGAACATATACCGCCTGAACCGAAGTTATAGAACCATTACGGGTTGAAGTAATTCTTTCCTGCATCAGCCCCATTTCGGTTGCCAGCGTTGGCTGGTATCCCACAGCGCTTGGCATGCGACCCAGCAACGCAGAAACTTCCGAGCCTGCCTGCGTAAAACGAAAAATATTATCAACGAAAAATAAAATATCTTTTCCTTTCCCCGTACCATCACCATCGCGGAAATATTCGGCAACCGTTAACCCGCTTAATGCTACCCGGGCTCTTGCACCCGGCGGCTCATTCATTTGCCCAAACACGAAAGTAGCCTTTGAATCCTTCAGATCTTCCATATTCACCGAATCGAGATCCCAGCCACCTTCTTCCAAACTATGGATGAATTTTTTGCCATAATTCATAATACCAGCCTCAATCATTTCACGCATCAGGTCATTTCCTTCACGGGTTCTCTCACCCACTCCCGCAAAAACTGACATGCCGCTGTAGGCTTTGGCTATATTATTAATTAGTTCCTGTATCAAAACTGTTTTGCCCACACCAGCACCTCCAAACAAGCCAATTTTACCACCTTTTGCATAGGGCTCAATCAGGTCAATTACTTTTATTCCTGTAAATAAAATTTCAGACGCAGTGCTTAAATTTTCAAACAACGGCGGCTTATTGTGTATCGGACGGCCATTTGCTTTACTTACCTGCGGCAAACCGTCAATAGCATCGCCTGTTACGTTAAATAAACGCCCGTTAATTTCATCGCCTATTGGCATCAATATGGGCGAGCCAAGATCAGTTACCTCGATCCCCCTTTTTAATCCCTCTGTACCGTCCATGGCAATGCATCGTACGCTGTCCTCGCCCAGGTGCTGCTGAACTTCCAATATTAGTTTATCACCATTTGGCCTGTTGATCTCCAGGGCATGAAAAATTTCAGGAAGCTTATTTCCATCACCGAAATGCACGTCCACAACCGCACCGATTATCTGCTTTACTTTTCCAATATTTGCCATAAATTTTATTAATTGAGTCCTGTTTCAATTTTGGCGGCAAAGGTAAGGGGATACATTCAAAAAGTCAATAATGATTGAACATAATTTAAAGCTATCAATCTTCCTCGTAAATCGCTGGTAAAATGTGTTCTTTTTTTGGGAGAATGATGAGATTTCCAGACTATTGGACGGAACAGGATCTCCAAAATGCTATTTTGACGACTGGAGTGGTGTTAAGCTTATTGACGAAGTACCAAACGAACAGACATAGCCTTTCATTGGCACACTTAACGACAAATTTTTTGAAACCTGCTGGGATTGGAAAAAAATAAGAGGTGACAAAAGCGGAAACTTGACACATACGACGAATAAAATAAAAACTGCTGCATGCATTAATATTTTTTCTTTTCTTAATCTACCAAAAATATTCACACACTAATAAACATTGTAATTTCACAAACAAATTCAATGTTACCATGAGAAAAATTTCATTGTCCCTTTCCTTTCTTTTTCTTTTTTGTCTTATTTCGCTGGCACAAAAACCTGTAGCATCTTCAGCAAAAGTTACTTTGCCAAATGGATGGAGCCTTACGCCTGCAGGAAAAGGATATCTTCTTGGAGACCTCCCACTCAATATAACCGTAAGCGCCTCGAAAAAATTAATCGCCGTTACCAACAACGGGCAGAGCACCCAAAGCATACAACTAATAGACGTGCCAACAGGAAAAATACTGGACAACATTGAAGTGGCAAAATGCTGGCTTGGCTTAAAGTTCAGCGCCAATGAAAAATTTCTATATGCATCCGGTGGAAATGACAACTGGATTCTAAAATATGCCATTAAAAATCAAAAGCTCTTTTTGCAGGATACTTTAAAGCTGGGGGAAAAATGGCCTCAAAAAATTTCGCCCGCCGGCATTGACATTGATGACAAAAAAAATCTTTTATACGTAGTTACAAAAGACAATAATTCGTTGTACATTCTAAATATCTCCACGAAAAAAGTAACAGGCCGGTATAAACTTGATGGTGAAGCATATACCTGTCTCCTGTCGCCCGACAAAAAAGAACTGTACATCAGTTGCTGGGGTTGCGATAAATTATATGTGTTCAATACAGTTTCAAAAATATTTACGAATAAAATAGCCATAGGCGATAACCCCAATGATATTTGCCTTACAAAAAACGGCAGATATCTGTTTGTTGCCAACTCCAACGACAATTCAGTTTCGGTAATTGACATTCCTTCAAAAAAAGTAATTGAAACATTAACTTCCTCGCTGTATCCCGATGCCCCGGAAGGCTCCACTACAAACGGACTGGCATTGAGCCCCGATGAAAAAACTTTATACATTGCCAATGCAGATAATAACTGTCTTGCCGTATTTGATATAACTAATCCCGGTAGTAGTAAGTCGAAAGGATTTATTCCAACAGGGTGGTATCCAACATGCGTAAAAGCAATCGGTAACAAAATCTTCGTAACCAACGGAAAAGGATTTTTTTCTTTTGCCAATCCTGATGGGCCAAACCCAACCGAGAAAGATCAACCCGTAATTTACCGTGGAGTAGATATTTCCAAAAAAAAAGTGGTTCAATATATTGGAGGCCTTTTTATAGGTACCATGAGTATAATAGACGTCCCCGGCTCAAAAGAATTATCGGTTTATTCGCAGCAGGTTTATGAGAATACACCTTACACAAAGGAAAAAGAAAAAGTATCACAGGGCGAAAAGGGAAATCCAGTTCCGGAAAAAGTTGGAGATACATCTCCTATAAAATATGTTTTCTATATTATAAAAGAAAACCGCACCTACGACCAGGTACTGGGGGATATGAAAGAAGGGAATGGGGATACGAGCCTCGTTTTATTTGGAGAAAAAATTACACCCAACCAGCATAAACTTGCCAGGGATTTTGTGCTCCTCGATAATTTTTATGTTGATGCAGAAGTGAGTGCAGACGGCCACAACTGGAGCCTTGGAGGCTATGCAACCGATTATCTCGAAAAAAACTGGGTAACCAGTTATGGTGGGCGTGGAGGTGATTATGATGGCGAAGGCACCAGGGAGATCGCCAATAATAAAAATGGATTTATCTGGGATTATTGCAGCCGGGCCGGCATAAGCTATCGCACTTATGGTGAATTTGCCGATAATTATAAGCCAAACATACCAGTTTTGCAAAATCATTTCTGCCCTTATTATACGAGCTGGAATCAACATGTGAGAGATACTACCAGGGTTGGCCAGTGGAAAAGAGACTTCGACTCACTGGTAAGCATAAACGCTTTACCAAAGCTCAACACATTGCGCCTTATTAATGATCATACCGAAGGGCTCAGGAAAGGCCGTCCTACCCCATTTGCCCATGTAGCGGAAAATGACCTGGCCGTAGGCATGTTTATTGACTACTTAAGTAAAAGTTCTGTTTGGAAACAAAGCCTGGTAATTATTGTTGAGGACGATGCACAAGACGGGCCCGACCATGTTGATGCACACCGGAGCACTGCTTATGTTGCCGGCCCCTATGTAAAAAGAAACTTCGTAGACCACACACCTTATACAACCACAGGTTTATTAAGAACCATAGAACTTATATTGGGACTACCTCCTATGAGCCAGTACGATGCTGCTGCAACGCCTTTGTGGCGCAGTTTTACCTCTGTTCCTGATACCAGCGCCTTTAATCACTTACCAACCCAGGCTGACATCACAGAGAAAAATACTGCCACCAATAAGCTTTCCGAAAAAAGCGCAGCTTTTAATTTTACAAAAGAGGATGCAGTGAACGATGCCGAATTCAATGAAGTACTATGGAAAGGAATTAAAGGCATCAACAGTATAGTTCCTTCACCAAGGAGGGCTGCTTTTGTACGGGTGAGGGAAGATAAGGATCAGCATGCCCCCGATTAAAGCCTGCAGGATGTGATACATAATATTTGGGGCCTGTAGTTATTACAAATCGTTCACGAGCTTTTCGAGCCCGACTTCTTCCAGCACAGTCCTTTTAGAAGTATTTACTTCCCAATGCCATTTAACAAGGCTTATTTTACCACCGGCAATTTCAATCCCGGTAATATCATCATCATTATAGCAACAACAGCCGCTGTTAAAATAAGAAGGTATTAACTTTTTTGGTTCACCCGTTGCGGTTACTTTTTGCCCGGGTATATTGTTGTTTGGATGATCGGAATATAACCCGGAAGCGAATACAGGTTTATGGGTATGTCCCGTTATCAGTAACAATTTTTTTCTGTAGCTGCTCCATTCATACATCATAATATTATGCCTGTCGCGTAATACAAAATCTTTTGCCGGTGTATTTACATTTATCTCCAGGTATCGTTGTAATGGCCGCCAGATATGGCTTACAAGCCACGTACTTACAATATTATTATCACTCATTTTATCGCCCTGGTGGCCATGGGTTAAAAAAACAGACAATGGCTTGCCCCCGATAGAGGTTTTTAAAAGTAAGCCTTCAAAAACGGGCAGCGGTAATTCGAAAATTCCTTTGAACCAGATGTCAACATCTATTTTATTTTTCCAGGTGAGGTCGTGGTTGCCAAAAGTTTTGAAATATTTTTTTTGTGTATGAAACCTTGCTTCAGAATTTAAAGCTTTCATATTTTTTGAAATCACCTGGTCGGGCTTATATTTCCACAACTCTTCGCTGTCTCCAAGGTTCACGTAGTTGTACCGGTTGCTATAATAATAATCAAGCGCAACCAAATAATTTTTTTCATTTCCGGCAAAATCATCGCCATGATCTTTATTGCCTTTATGATGATCGCTGAAGATAATAAACTTATCAGTATTGAAATCTATATTGAGGCTAAGGCCGCGGTTACCAGGCTTTCTATTTAAACTGCGCAGCAGTTTGCTCAATGATTTAAAAACTTCTTTTTTATCAGGCTTCGACGCATTCGATGCAAGCCTTGTTAGCAGGGGTCCTAATATTTTTTTTAGAAATTTTTTCAAAATAAAAATTGAGAATTATTATGGTTTAATTCCTGCTTTTACCACTTTCTTAGCAGGCAAAAACTTACTTAGAAAAGGCATTTTTTGCAATTCACTTCTTTCAACAGTCATTAAAAACCATAAGTAAAGCAGTAAAAGTAACGTTGCCGTTGTAAGATTAACAATTGTTCCTTCAAAAAAATACATGATCGCATTGTGAATGAAAAATAACAGTACCACTATTACAATGTAGGCACAAAGTTTTTTCCACGCATAAGGTATATGATATGCTTTTTGACCCCACAGGTATGATATTACCATCATGCTCCCATAACAAAAAAATGTGGCCCATGCACAAGCCATATAACCAAACAGCGGAATAAAAAAGAAGTTGATGGCAAGAGTAATAGCGGCTCCGATAAGCGTAATATAAGCTCCTGAAATTGTTTTATGAGTTAGTTTATACCAAATAGAAAGATTGTAATAAATACCCAAAAACATATTTGCAAGAAGAAGTATAGGGACAACTTTGAGCCCGGTCCAATAAACTTTCAATTTAACAGGATCTGTGCTTAAGAAATATTTCCATATGTCAATATACAATACAACCGCGAGAAACATCGTCGTAATAGTTATTACAAAAAATTTCATCACTCTTGCATAAACTCTTTGAGGATTTTGCCCTTCTGCCTGTTTAAAGAAAAATGGTTCTGCACCCATTCGGAATGCCTGTATAAAGAGTGTAATTAAAATAGATAATTTATAACAGGCTGAATAGATAGCCACCTGACCTTTGGCCGCATTAATATCGGTTACGGGTGCAAGCCAGCTAAGCATAAGCCTGTCAAAAGTTTCATTAATCATTCCACCAAACCCAGCTATTAATAATGGCAATGAATAAACCATCATTGTCGCCCAAACTTTTTTATTGAATTTAAATTCAAAAGCAAGAAGCTCTTTGTACAAAAGGATTAATGCAAAAAAGGCAGCGCATAAATTAGCAATAATTATATACCCAACTCCATAGCCCGGCCTGTAAAATGTAGCAATAAAACCATTTGGGTTTGACTGCGTTAACTTTGGACAAACAGATAAAAAAAAATAAATAACACCAATCTGCAGTGCGATTTTTGAAATCATGATAATAGCATATTTGCGTGGTCGTTGGCTGAGTCGCAATTTGGCCAGGGGTAAAGTAGCAAGCGTATCACACGCTATAATCAAAGCGGAGTAAGTAATAAATTCAGGATGATTATCCAGTCTTAATAAATGAGCCAATGAAGATTTGGATAAAATTAAAACTGATGTAAGCAAAAAAGTGCTGCATAAAACTGAAATAGTTGCTGTACTGTAAATATCTTTTTTATAGTCATCCTTCGAAGCGAACCGGAAATAAGCAGTCTCGATACCATAGGTAAAAATCACATTCAGAAAAGGAATGGCTGCATATAGAATGCTCATATCTCCATAGCCGGTCACCGATAATTTTGACGTTAAATATGGAGTCAGTAAATAAAATAAAAACCTTGCGGCAATAGAACTTACTCCGTACCAAATAGTTTGTTCTGCCAATTTTTTTATACTACTCAACTATCATGTTTTAAAAAAAATCAAATTTAGATGTATAATATTTAATGACAGCGAAGAAGAAATGCTAAGGTTGTGAAAATCTTTTGTCTTTGAAAAATGTAGTATCTTTTAATGTGTGTAAGAAATAGATGAGGTCATTTTTTTCAGCCGTCGTAAATGGTATCCCTTTTCGAAGAGAAGAATCCAAAGTAGCGCTTACTTGTATCCCGTTGCTGTAATGGTCAATTACGTTGCTAAGAGAATACAACCTTCCATCGTGCATGTATGGATAAGTAACGGAAACATTCCTGAGGCTGGGAACTTTAAATTTTAAAGAATCCTCAGGATTACCTGTAATTTTCATTCGCCCGTAATCTTTTAAAAAACTATTAACCATAAGCCCGTTGTTGCGAAATGAATAATCAGTAAATAAAGGCTCTTTATGGCAGGTATTGCACCTCAATTTAAAAAGCTCATAGCCACGCTGCTCTGTAGGGTTAAACTTATCCTCACCTCTTTTCACTTTATCATATTTTGAATCGGAGGATACCAGCGACCCTACAAACTGCGCCAGCGCTTTTAACATCCGCTGGCTGCTGATCACATTGCTTCCAAAAGCAGCTCTGAACATTCGCCGGTAAGCAGTGTCTTTTCTTAATTTGAGCAAAACAGAATCAACATTTTCAGCCATTTCATTGGGAGCTGTCATAGGCGATAGCGCCTGCACTTCAATGTGATTAACGCCGCCATCCCAATGGAAAAGGGTAGCCCATGCCAAATTGAATAATGGCGGCGCATTGCGTGTGGTAAACTGGTCATGGAAGCCGTGGCTAAGATCGTGATCATATGTAGCAAATGCCGCAAACTGCTGGTGGCAAGATGCACAGGCAAAGTTACCATCTTTACTAAGACGGCCATCATAGAATAATTTCCTTCCCAATTGAAACCCTTCTTCGGTAAGCGAATTGTTTGCAAAAATATTAGTGGGTGGTTTTGGCCAGCCCGCAGGGATTTTTAATTGCAAAGGAGTGGGTGTATATGGCAATAAAAAATCATGTGCATTTCTTTTTCCCGCATCAAGTAATAATGCAAATGACCCGATAAAAAAAAAGATCAATATGGAGATTCTTATTTTCAAATATTATTCTGAAATAATTTTTTCAATATGAAACATGTTTGTATAATTATCACTTATTTCCCGGGCAAGCTTTCCCGGGGAAGTTATTACGGCATGCTCTGAAATTTTTATATCATGAGGATGCTGCCACCAGGCATTGATATCTGCATTTATGATGATTTCATAAGTTTTACCGGCAACGAAATGAAATGTTTTTTCCGGGAAATTAAGCTGCACCTGTTGAAGTACATTATAAGGGCCTGAAAAACCCCCGATATGAAACTCGAATTTATTATTTACCACATTTGAATTGGGTGAATTTCCTTCCATTTTAGCCATTACATAGCCCGTATTCCATGTCCAGAACATATCTTTTGCAGGATCAAGATCATCTGTCTGGGCGCCGGAAACATTGTGCAGACTATCCACACCCAATAAAAATTGTAAAGAGGTATAATCGCCTCCAGGTATAGAAAAATTAATAACCTGTGACTCTGTTTTACTTTCATCAATTAAATGGTAACTGTTTTTTTCTTTGATACTGTTGTGCACACTTTGCAGGGACACGTTGGTTACATAATACCTCAGTTTTGTAATAACATATTTTTCCCCAAATGAATTGGTATAGGTTGAATCGTTAAAAACTATTTTGCTCCCCTTTATCGTATTGACGAAAGTTAATTTTACCGCTGTTACATTGTTTTGATCACCCCTTTTCTTTTGCTGAAAGGAACTGGAAAATACAAACAAAAAGAGCATCATCAATACCCGACAACTTTTTGTGATATCATGCATCATAATCACTTATTTTTTTTCGTCCTTGTTTGATGAGGCCCTTTTCTTTTTTTATTTTAATTCTTTTTGCTTTGGAAGCTTTTGTGGGCCGGGTAGGTTTTCTTTTCTTTCTTTTTATCAAAGCATTATTTAACAACAGGTGAATTTTCTCAATAACTTCCGCTTTATTTCCAAGCTGCGATCTTTCAGTACGGCTCTTCACCAGCAAATACCCGCTGTCGGTTATTTTATTGGCAAGTTTTTCGAGAATGATCGTTTTCTGTTCATCATTCAAAATATTTGATGACGCCACATGAAACCAGCCTTCCACCATAGTTTCCACTTTGTTTACATTCTGGCCGCCTTTACCCCCGCTTCGGGCTGTTTTAAACCCGATTTCCTTTAAAACATCTATCATCATTAAAATTACAAAATTTAAAAGATGTCAGGCAGTAGCCGAACGTTGCACAGAATTAATCCGATATTTGTTTATAGTTAATTTTTATAAGACCAAAAAAATTGACATTTTTGCATATAACCACCAGTAAATGAAGTTAAAAGGCATATATAGCTCCCTCTGTGAGAGAAAGGATTCGGGCAAAAAATCATTCGCTGTATTAATTGATCCCGATAAGGTGAACAATGATAAGATGCAAACAATGATTGAACTTGCTCTAAATGCAAAGATCGACTATTTTTTAGTGGGCGGGAGCCTCGTTGTTTCAAATTACCTTGATGAATGCGTCCAGGTAATCAAGCAAAATTGTACCATACCGGTTATACTTTTCCCCGGCAGCCCTAACCAGGTTTCAAAAAAGGCTGATGCACTCCTGTATCTTTCTTTAATAAGTGGCCGAAATGCCGATCTGTTGATCGGGCAACATGTGATAAGCGCTCCGGTAATAAAACAAAGTGGGCTCGAAATTATGAGCACGGGGTATATGGTGATTGATGGTGGCGCGCCTACAACGGTTTCTTATATTTCAAACGCGGCCCCCTTACCTGCAGATAAAAATGAAATCGCTATGTGTACTGCCATGGCCGGTGAAATGCTGGGCATGAAATTAATATATATGGATTCGGGCAGCGGAGCCAAACGGCCTGTTAGCGAAAGCATGATTGAAAAAGTAGCCGGTTGTATTTCCGTTCCTTTAATAATTGGGGGTGGTATTACAGATCCTGAAAAAGCCTACCTGAACTGCAAGGCCGGCGCAGATGTGATTGTCGTTGGCAATGCAATAGAAAAAAATGAAAATCTTATCATGGAAATGGCGGAGGCCGTGCATTCAATTCAGGTGAAGGTTGGGTAGGTAGTTAGCTAATATGCCGCTCCCACGGAACTTTGAAGAATTCCTGTATGTCTCTATTATCTACTAATATGTCGCCTCTACGTGGCTTTAAATCAGGCAGGAATTATACATCATTTGATTCTTCGTAAAAAGCCGGAATAATTTTGGGGCTCTCATCGGTTGGCTCTTTCCTAAGCTACGTCCGGGCTGTTCGCTTGTAGTCCTCGCTGCGCTGCGGGCTACCGCTTCCATCCCGCAGCCATTCAGCGACAGATTAGATATCAACAAATTGTCGGTATTTCATTCCTTGTCTTTCCTATCTCACGGCTTTCTATGTTAATTTCTTACATGCTACTCAGAGATTAACACCTGTGAGGTTTTTAAGACCTCACAGGTTTCGGACACCTTAAGGTATTCAAAACCTCTGGGATGCCAGCTTCATTCTCTTCATCAATGCACCTTAAAATCCTGGTTGGTGACAGGCGGCGCTGTGGGAATGGTAATAACATTAAACTCAAAATGATTGGCTGTATGGCAACTGTTGCAGGAATTGGTAAGCAATTGAAATCCGGTTGTAAATGCCTGTTTGTTTTTTTGCTTTATTGCGCTGGCAACACTGTCTATTGCAGGATATATCATTGGAATCATTTTTACCTCAGGCCTGCTGGTTTCAATTTCCGCGGCCTGCTCAAACCGTTCCCTGATCTCATCAATCTCGTATTCACACAATTTCCAGTTATCGTTAACTCCTGCACACCAAAGCTTAGCGTGATGCGTTTGAATGCCACCCATGATTTCACCAAGGCCGGGGGCATATTTTTCCATCATTTTGTCTAAATGTGCAGTCAAACTATCCGTATTTGAAGTGGTTCCCTGGTTTGCGGGTGGGTTCTGCGAGCAGGACGCAGCTAAAAAAATTGTGAATATGGCTACACATCTTTTCACCGTGGATAGTTGTTGTTGTACGTAATTGCTACCATAACTTTTTGGAAAGTTCTGAACTTTCCAAAAGTTTACAAGCTCATCATTTCCTTAAACTTCACAGCTTGCCGGCGGCTCACTTCAATTTTTTCGCCTCCTGTTAAGTCCAGCAAAAGGCCGCCATTAAAATAAGGTTCTATTTTATCGATCATCCGCAGATTTATAATGTGTTTCCTGTTTGCCCTGAAAAATACTTTATCGTCAAGGCGTTCTTCCAGGGCATTCAGAGACTTCAGGATAAGCGGCTTATTGTTTCCAAAAAAAACTTTTGCATAATTTCCCACACTTTCAAAAAGGCGCACATCAGACAATTTTACAAACCAGCACCTTTCGCCGTCTTTTACAAATACCTGGTCATTTTCATGCAACAGACCCCTGTTATTGTAAGAGAGTAATTCTTCTTCATCTTTTTGCCTCACTTTTAATAAAGCATCGGCAAGTCGTTTAGGCTCTACAGGTTTCATTAAATAATCCAGTGCATTTACTTCAAATGCTTTTAGTGCATACTCATCATAAGCAGTTACAAAAATCACGTGTGGCGCCCGTTCAATTTGGGTAAGCATATCAAAACCGGATTTACCGGGCATCTGTATATCCAGGAATACCAGGTCAGGATTAAGGCTTTCAATTTTTTCGATTCCCTCATTTGCATTGGCCGCCTCACCAATTACCTCTACTTCAGGAAATTCAAGCAATAACTTTTTTAGTTCATTCCTGGCAAGGCGCTCATCATCGATAATGATTGCTTTTTGCATAGTTTTAAAATTTTATGATTTTAAAAGAAATTTTCCCAACAGTAAAAATAAACTGATTTTAGTTTTAAGGAAACTTTAGTTTTTGTGGAAATCAATACAATACCGGCATGCTGATTTTGGCTTCTACTTCATTGCCATTTATACTTTTAATATTAAAAACCGCTTTGCCCTGGAACAAGAATTTCAGCCTGTCGCGGGTGCTTTTCAGACCGAAACCTTCTTCAACAGGTTCGTCTTCCAGGATGCCGGTATTTTGCACTATAAGTTCAAAATGGCGGTCGGTAAACCGCGAGGTCACTTTTACTACTCCGCCCTTTATTTTTTTACTGATCCCATGTTTGATAGCATTTTCTACAAGTGTCTGCAACATCATGGGTGGCACCGGTTGTTCCAATGTATCTTCATCAATATCCATTTCTACCTTTAACCTTTCTTCAAATCGCATTTGTTCCAGTGCCAGATAATCTTTTACTATATCAAGTTCTTTGTGCAATGGCACTGTTTCCATTTTTTCCACCTGCATACTGCTTCGTAAAATATTCGAAAGTTCAGTTATGGCGGTCCTGGCACGCTGAGGATTTTCATCAACCAAAGCCCTGATGCTATTTAAAGAATTGAAAATAAAATGAGGATTGATGTGTGATTTAATCGTATTGAGTTCAAGCTCTTTGACTGTTTTTTCAAGGCTAAGCTTATCAACTTCGTCTTTCCGGTTGCGCTCAAGATAATGCCATACCATGTAAAGTAATAGCCATAATGCAACTAGTATAAAGCTGAAAATAATATCCCACCAGAATCTTCCCTTGCGCGGATCTTCGTATTGCCATACTCCTTTATTATCTCTATACCAACCTGTATTATTTTTTATGTTTTGTGCCGCCAGGTAATTGAGCGAATCCCCGGGATTATTTTTATCAGTAATAAAATAGTTTGTGCCTGCCAGGTTTAAAGCCCGTTCCTTGTTAATTGCTGAATTCAGGTTCGCTTTTTTTTCATATTGTACCAGGGAAAAGCCTGTGACCACTGCAGTGAATTTTTCCCCATAGTAGCTTAAAAGCCCTGTGACGGTAACACTTACGATAAATAGTATAATTACACGATTGGTGGAAAATTTTATCCAATGAATTTTTTTTAAACCAAACCGCAACGCGTGGGTTACTAAGATAAACCATAGAAATTCTATCAAAAGCACTGCAAAAAAAATCCGCTTCTTTTCGTCGGGCTTGAGATACATATCGCTGGCAAAAAGATAAACAAAGAAAAGATTGAGTAATGTCCACCCTCCCCATCCTAAAACCTGGCATATCCAATAACGTAGTGTTGTTTTATGCATAAGCAAAGCTAATAGCTAATTAATTGTATTGGAAACACCTTTTTATTAATGGTGAAATGGATTGGTGAGAGGTGTAGCCTGGTTTCTTTCACTAATTTTTTATTAGGCTGATTAATTTATTATTTCTCATAATGTTCTCAAATTATTTAACGCAAATATTAAATAAGCACGCGCTAAAATGATTTTCGTTCATGTTTATTGACTTTGTTAAAATATTTAGTCCCGATAGCAATCGGGATAAAAGTTTAGTTTTACAAGGCTGATAAAGTTAATAAATGCCCAACCAAAATTTAAATACCGGGAAAGAAATATTGTCACCGGCTGATAAAGAATTTGAAAACAACATCCGGCCGTCGGTAATTGAGGAATTTAGCGGGCAAAGCCAGATAATTGGTAACCTGCGCATATTTATCAAAGCGGCAAAGCAGCGCAACGAAGCGCTGGACCACATTCTTTTTCATGGGCCTCCCGGCCTGGGGAAAACAACACTTAGCCGTATTGTCGCCAATGAGCTTGAGGTAAATATTAAAGAAACCAGCGGGCCCGTAATTGAAAAACCGGGTGATCTTGCTGGTCTTCTTACCAATCTTGAACCCAACGATGTGTTATTCATTGATGAAATACACCGCCTTAGCAACGTAGTGGAAGAATATTTATATGCAGCAATGGAAGATTATCGCATAGATATTATGATTGATACTGGGCCCAATGCTCGCAGTGTTCAAATAAATCTGAATCCGTTTACCTTAATTGGTGCCACTACCCGCAGTGGTCTTCTCACTGCCCCGCTTCTTTCGCGTTTCGGAATTAAATCACGGCTGGAATATTACAATGCCGAAACTTTGCAAAAAATAATTTTACGTTCGTCCTCCATCCTCAATACCAAAATAACTTCGGATGCAGCTAAAGAAATTTCAGGCAGAAGCCGCGGTACACCACGCATAGCCAACGGGCTACTGAGAAGGGTAAGAGATTTTGCACAGGTCCTTTCCAACGGAATTATTGATCTTGCTATAACTGAACACGCTTTAAAAGCCCTGAATGTTGATGAGTATGGCCTTGACGAAATGGACAATAGAATATTAAGTGTGATAATAGAAAAGTTTAAAGGTGGCCCGGTCGGTATAACAACCATCGCTACCGCGGTTGGAGAAGAAACCGGAACGCTTGAAGAAGTGTATGAGCCATTTTTAATACAGGAGGGTTTTTTAATGCGTACACCGCGTGGAAGAGAAGCAACCCCGAAAGCATATAAACATCTGGGAAAGCGGCCTCCCGCAGATTCTAAGGGGCCAACGCTATTTTCGTAATTTTTTTTATTACACGAATTATGGCTAATTACACGAATTATCAGGTCACAATTTCGTAGTTATTTTTTTTGCTACTCAATAATAATGTTTGCTGGAGAAATCACCTGTTGCCAGCTTCTTACTGTTTGCCACTTGCTTCCCGCTACTTGCTACTTGCTTCTTTCTACTTGATTCCACTAAGCCATTAACAAAAATATAACCGGCTTCTTATGCAGGTCAGTTTTTTCTTTTTTCCAGTCAGTGATTGTTTTTGTTTTTACCCATTCATTGGATGATGTTAGTTCTGCTGCAATGCATAATTGTGTGGCAGGGTTACAAGCCTGCAAAATTGTCTCAAGCATCTTGTTATTGCGGTAAGGTGTTTCAATAAAAATTTGTGTACATTTTATTTTAGAAGATTCTTCTTCAAGTTGCTTTATTTTTTTAATACGTTCGATATTATCAATTGGCAAATATCCTTCAAACGAAAAATGCTGCCCATTCAATCCGCTGGCCATTAAAGCAAGTAGTATTGAATTGGGCCCCACAAGCGGTTTTACTATTTCGTTCATTTGTTGCGCTTCATGAACCAGCATTTGCCCGGGATCTGCAATTCCCGGGCAGCCGGCTTCACTTATAATGGCAATATTTTTCCCTTCTTTTATTTTTCTTCTGAAATTGTTTATTTGTTCCTTCTCCGCTTTATGAATGGCATACCATTCAAAGTCGTCAATCACGATTTCTTTACACACACTTTTTAAAAATCGCCGGGCTGTTCTTTCATTTTCCGCAAATATTACCTGGCAGTTTTTTACTGCTGCTATTACATAAGCAGGAATACTCTCAACAGCATCTTCAGCTAAAAAGGATGGGATCAGGTAAATCATCTTATAAAGGTGCGTGTAAGTACATGATTATTTATTATTGGTTATTTATTATTGGTTATTTATTATTAATTATTGAATTCGACAATTTAATCAGACAATGCCAAATTGACCATTGACTAGCACCACCAACATCGTACATCGTACATCGCACATTAACCTATCTTCTCCTCCTGCAAACTCAAGGTAGCCGCTATTACCGCATAACCCGGCGCAAATATCCAACCGACGACCGGCAATGCGTGCATTAAATAAAATATCATACCGTTGCCAATTGCCAGCCCTCTGTGATGACCTATAAAATCAATGCTTTGTGTTGCGGAAAGCCCCTTACGCTCACTGGTGTAATCAAGCATGGAAAATCCAAAAAAGAAGCATTCAACAAAAACAGCCAGCACCGGGGTTGCCCAGCCAACCACAGGTATCAGCGATAAGATCAGGATAGAAATTGTATAAACCGTTTGCCAAAGCGTGTTGCGCAAAGCAATTTGTATTCCTCTTATTACATCATTCAAAAATTTCCTCAGGCTAAACGGGTAGCTTGTGTTGTGTATAATGGCTTCTGTTTTTTCACTCAGCCACGCAAAAACCGGCGAACCGATGATGAGAAATAAATATTTGAACCAGGAAAAATAAAAAAGCATCAGTATGAGCTGCAGAATTATTTGCCCAAAAATAAAAATAAACCGTAGCCAGCTGTCATTCTCTTTTTTGAGCCATGTTTTTAAACCGGTCCTTGAAAAAAAATAATCTATTACATGAGCAGAGGATTCCCAGAAAAGATAAATACCAAACGCAAATAGTATTGCATAAATAACTCCGGGAAGTAATATCCATTTCCACAACCTGTGTTTAACTATTAAGTTGTGTGCTTTAAAATAAGCCTGAATAGCTATAATAATTTCTTTCAGCAATTGGCTTTTGTTATTAATAAACTGCAGCTATGTTAAATAATTTAGTATATGTCCCACAAAGAGGCACAAAGGCCACAAAAGCTTTTTCTTTGTGTTCCTGGCGGCTTAGTGGGAACCTGTTATGGCATAAATAGCTTAAAACTCCAAATCTTTCCAAACTTAGAAAATATAATTTAGTTTGCCCCGAAAGTTTTTATTGGATGTTTTGTTATTTTGAATACAAATTTGTATGAAAAAGCTTCCGGTATCATTTTATGCCCGCAAAGATGTTGTTTTAATTGCGAGGGAATTGATTGGCAAAATAATTACTACCAATTTTGACGGCCAGGTAACTTCAGCAAGAATTGTTGAAACCGAAGCTTACGCAGGCATTACAGACAGGGCTTCCCATTCATTTGGCGGCAGGCGCACAGCACGCAACGAACACATATATTCCCGGGCGGCCACGGCCTATGTTTATATATGTTACGGTCTTCATCAAATGCTGAATATAGTAACCAATGACAAGGATGTGCCTGACGCGGTTTTAATAAGAGCTGTTGAACCCCTCACCGGAATTGAAATCATGTTGAAAAGAACAGGTAAAAAAATACCTGATAAAACTCTCACTCGCGGGCCTGGGAACGTTGGTAAAGCTCTTGGAGTTTTTAAGCATCATTCCGGCAATCATTTGCTTGGAGATGAAATTTATTTAATGGATGACGCTACTAAAGTAGCTGACGAAGATATTGGTGTCAGCGCCAGGATAGGGGTTGAAGGAGCCGGCGCAGATGCATTGCTTCCCTACAGGTTTTATATAAAGGGAAATAAATATGTAAGTGGCAAAAACAGGTAAATAAAGGTTGCCAGCTTTAAAGTTTAATAAACAGTTCTATAAAAAAGTTGGCAACCTTCAAGCCCGATAGTTCATAAGGTTGTCAACTTTAAAGTTTTAGTAAACAGTTCATTATAAAAAAGTTGGCAACCTTTAAGGCTGAGTGCTTAAATTTGCGCCTTAAATTAATAAAACATATAATTATGAGCACAGTAAAAGTTGCTATTAATGGTTTTGGCAGAATTGGGCGTCTTGTTTTAAGGCAAATCTATAATATGGAAGGTATAGAAGTAGTGGCTATTAATGATTTAACAAGTCCGCAGGTATTGGCACATTTATTAAAATATGACAGTGCACAGGGAAGGTTTGAGGGTGAGGTAAAAAGTACAGAAAATTCCATAATTGTAGATGGTGTGGAAATAAAAATTTATGCACAAAAGGATCCTGCGCAAATTCCATGGGGCGCACATGAAGCAGATGTAGTGATAGAAAGCACTGGCTTTTTTACAGATAAATCAAAAGCGGAAGCGCACATTAAAGCGGGTGCTAAAAGGGTAGTAATATCTGCACCTGCAACCGGGGATTTAAAAACAATTGTATTTAATGTAAATCATAATATACTTGATGGGAGCGAAACTGTAATTTCATGTGCTTCCTGCACTACCAATTGTCTTGCCCCGATGGCTAAGGTTCTGAACGACGCTTTTGGCATTAATGCAGGCTTTATGACAACCATTCATGCTTATACCAATGACCAGAACACTTTGGATGCTCCTCATCCGAAAGGGGATCTGAGAAGAGCAAGAGCCGCTGCCGCGAATATTGTTCCTAACAGCACCGGTGCTGCAAAAGCAATCGGGCTTGTATTACCGGAGCTCAAGGGTAAGCTCGATGGAGGCGCTCAAAGGGTGCCTGTAATTGCAGGTTCACTTACCGAACTCACTACCATATTAAACAAAAAAACAACAGTAGAAGAAGTGAATGCCGCCATGAAGGCAGCTGCCAATGAAAGCTTCGGTTATAACGAAGATGAAATAGTAAGTACCGATGTAATTGGTATTCGCTATGGCTCTTTATTCGATGCTACGCAAACAAAAGTATTAAGTTTGGGAGATATCCAGCTGGTAAAAACAGTAAGTTGGTACGATAATGAAATGAGCTATGCTACCCAGCTTGTGCGTACCGTGCATTATCTGGCGGGTCTTATAAGTAAATAATATCCACAGTCATGGAGAAATTTCGCTCAATTTAATACGACCGCCTGTGATAAACGGTACTTGCTTCAGTAACGTACAGGCACAGGTCGGGAGACTTGCGCGAGCGAAAGCTTGTGTGAACCGCATATTATTTGGCTGTACCTATAAATAATAGGTCATATTTTAATAATTCATTTCCCGCCGTTTCGGTGATTTTTAATAAAATCACCGCAGCCAATTTTTATACTGTCGTTAACCTCTCAGCCAATTGCTTTCGGTAAAAATAAATTACTTGCAATTTGGTTGTTGACTGAAACGACAACCCAAACAGCGTGAAATAATTACCGGTTAAAGAAATTGATTTGTATAATCAATCACCGCTTTTTCAAGTTGTAATTTTATTTCCATCCATGTTTTGGGCAAGATGCAAACAGGATTCGGTTCTCTTTCTGCTTCATCAAAAGCGGTAAGGCTATGAATGATAAATCCCTGATCAACCTGTGGAAATTTTGCCATAAAAATTTCCACCATTTTTACCAGGGGAAAATCGTTCAATAAAAAAGCGATATCCCAAAAATCCTTTTTTGAAAACCGGTTGCTCAATGCCTGGAGTTTCATGGGAATTATGTCTATAACGCTGATCAGCCTTAATTTTTCAGTCAAGTCAAATGATTGATTCCATTTAAAAGGATATAAGATAAAATCAACCTTTATTCCGTTGATGCTGAACATCATTGTCTGGTTTTGTTCAAACAACAATTTAGCATCTGGAAATTCACGAATAATGCTTTGGAAAACAAGAGCATTGCTGAACTCCAAATTTGTAAAAAAGTCAAGGTCAACTGAAAGGCGATGCCCCATTCGTAAGGCAAGATTGGTGCCACCACCAAGAGCAAAACCGTTGAGGGGATTGAGAATGCAAATTTTTCTTAATAGTTCCAGCGTACCGGGTTCAATTGCTGTTTTCTGAAGCATGTAAAATCATTTTTCTGTAGATGCAAAATGGTGCAAAGGAAACTCAATACAGGCTTGCGAAGATAGGCGGCATTTATAATTTCTTGACGTATGCGTGGCAGGCCATAGTAACGCATAATCTCAATTTGGTCATTCCAGTCGCCATAATTAAATACTTTCTCCATTATATAAAGGGAAGATCTTTCAAAGTCTAATTCAGTGAATGCAATATCCCAGAAGGCTTTTTTTGATATAGCTGGTGTGTTCATTTTAAACTGGTAACATTTAAAGTAAAGTTAAACCTTCGGAAAGATTCCTGGTAAGAAATAGATTACCTGGAATCGGGTTGTTGGCCGGACACTTACCGAATTCACTACTTATAGTGAATAAAAAACAACAATAGAAGAAGTGAATGCCGCCATGAAAGCACACGCCAACGAAGCTTCGGTTATAACGAAGATGAAATAGTAAGTACCGATGTAACCGGTATACGGTATAGCTCTTTATTCGATGCTACGCAGATAAAAGTATTAAGTTTGGGAGATATCCAACTGGTAAAAACAGTAAGTTGGTACGATAATGAGATGAGTTATGGTACCCTGCTTGTGCGTACCGCGGATTATCTGACGGGGCTTATATGTAAATAGATCCTGGCTTTTCCTGACTGCTTCAGCAGTCTTATAATGACCTACAGCTAATGAGTAATTCTGAGATTGCTGAAGCAGTTATAGTATACACAGGTATTCTACTATGAACAAAAAAAGCGGCTTTTAGCTGCCGGTTATTTTAATTGTGTATTATTTTTTCTTCAACCCTGAAAGATAATTTTCCAGCGCAGAGACCATGCTGGGCATTTTGGGTTGGGGTGCGATAATATCGGGACGCAAACCTGCTGCAGTTACTGCCTTACGGGTGTTGTCGCCGAAAGCTCCGATCATAGTACCATTCTGTATAAAAGTAGGGCAATTTTCTACAAAACTCTTAACACCCAACGGCGTAAAAAAACAAATGATATCGTAGTGGTATTTGGAGACGATTTCTTTCACATCGTTTGCGATTATACAGTATAATACCGGTATAGCATACTCGCAATTATTAGCAATAAGCCAGTTGGTTATTTCACTGTCAAATGACTGGGAACATGGATATAAAAACTGCTCATGTTCTTTATGCTTATTGATTACATCAAAGAGATTCTTGTTAGTACCATCGGCGCCATAAAAAACTTTACGCTTGCGGTATAAAATAAATTTTTGAAGATAAAGGGCCACCGCTTCTGTAATACAAAAATATTTAGTGTGTTGCGATACAGTAATCTTCAATTCTTCACAGGTTCTGAAAAAATGATCGATTGCATTGCGGCTGGTAAATATTACTGCCGAATAAGAAGGTATTTCAATTTTTTGTTTGCGGAAATCTTTTGCGGAAATAGGCTCTACTCTTATAAATGGTTGAAAATTCAACTTTACATTAAACCTTTTTGCCATTTCAAAATAAGGTGACTTCTCACCCTCCGGCCTCGCCTGTGTTATAAGAATGTTCTCGATCTGTTTCAAAGTTTTAATCTCTGGTAATACAGGGTTTATATGCATCTTTAATTTAACAGGTGTTTTGCAAAGTTACAATTTTTAAATGAATATATATATTATGTCTATAAATTATAAGCCTTACATCCGGTATTTTTACTAACCCCGAATTTAGTATTTATACCAGGTAATCCACTGCAGCCTTATAAATCAGAAAAAGAGGTACAATTTCCAAGGCAGTTATATAGATAATAAAATGTAACGGCTCCAGCGGAAATTTGTATTCCAAAACACCATAGGTTTTAACATACCTTGATAAAAAAAATAATCCGAGTACGAGCAAGGAAAAAATTGTGATATTATTTATCCAGACGGGGTTTGAAAATGCAAGGATAATTATAAAAGGAACCACAATCATTCCTATGATCTTATTTACAAGAAATATTACAAAAATATAATTATCAGCGGCCTGCTGCATACCGCTCATCCACCCTATAAACTTAAGAATGCAATATTTTGCAAAATACAGAATGCCAATTCCGAAAATGCAAAACGGTAAAAGCAATTTGCTATTTATAAACCTGGGAGGATGATAATTTTTAAAAAGCAGCCAAATATAAAAGCCTGTAGTTATTGCAAAGAAAATGTTCAGGATAAAGGAAGGGAGCTTTGCCTGCAGGAGCTGGTCTGTGAGCTGCGTTTGTCTTATGGAAGTATTAAAGAATACGCGGAAAAGATTATTAAAATACCCGGGGTAAAAAGTCTTAAATAACCCAAGAATAAAAACGATGATGCACAATGTATAAAATGTAAATTCTTTTCCATGCATTTGTTTTTTTTCGGCGATAAAAAAAACAGCAGGCTCTTTTACATTAACAAATTTATTGGATAACAATAATCCATTCACAACCCGGCTATATGATTTAAGTACCGGGTGTATAATTGTAGCCATGTCATCTGCTGGTTTGGGCTTAGCGCTATCTGCTGCCCGAAGCTTTGTGCTATCTGCTGCCTTAAAGCTTGTGCTATTTGCTGTCTTAAGCTTTGTGCTATTTGCTGCCTTAAGCTTTGTGCTATCTGCAGAAAATGAACGCGGGGTATCTATTGAATTACCATGCAATGTATCAACCGGTTTCTGTGAAGCTGCGCTGCTGCTGATTAAAACCAGGATAAGGAGAACCGGGAAATACAAGTTTACTTTTATTTTCATCACGTATGCATTCATTTTATCATTTCAAAAATAGTTGATATATCCAAAATGTATTTTGGAAGCATTCCGAACATCAAATTTGACATCATCTCTTTTTCCAAGTGCATAGCTGATATTCAGCAGGCCAAATTTTGTTTCGAATTCAAGCCCGAGACCCGCGCTGATAAAATTGTTTGAATAACTGGTTGTATTAAAACTTGTATGGGTTATGCCCACGTCAGAAAATCCGAAAAAATAAGAATTAATGCCTACAAGATAGTGGTATTCTGCAGTAAATACGGCGTAGCGGTTGGCATAAATACTTTCTTCATCAAAGCCGCGAAGTAACTTATACCCGCCAATCTGGAATAATTCATTTTGAAAAACCTGCGGGCTTTGAAACCACCCCGCATTTAAAGCAGTTTTTAATGCGCTGCTCTTTCCAAGTGGGGTATAATGCGCTGCAGAAGCCGTAGCCCGCAAACGATAGGATTTTAATTTTACAGAATCATACAATGAATTAAAATTGAACGCGGGGTCTGCAGGATCTTTCAGGTTAATAATGTCATTGTTTTTTGTAATCTTTTTAATACCCGCTGATCCTGTTATTTCCAGTTCATTTCCTTTTCTTGGATTAAGCCTGTAATTGGTATTAATAAAATTATACTCTATCCCAAGGTTACCGGAGCTCACGTCAATATTAGATGGCAATTTTTTTGTGACCAAAACATTATTCGTATCTACCCCTCCGGAAAGCAAAAAGCTCCGCTCATTCTGATAAAAAATTTTACCGGATTGATTCGCAGATAAAATGTATTGAATACCGATGATACCGTTAAGTTGCAGGTAAGAAGAATCTCTTTTCAGTAAGTCAAAAGAAAAATCAATACCAAATAAAGAATTAAAAATGTAGGGATGCGTATACCCTAAATTTAACCTGGGGGATTGTGGCTGTAGCTGTTGCCAGTTAACTAAAATATTTTCGCCTGAGCCCAAAGAATTTTTAAGATCAAGATGTACATCACCGGTAACCTGGGTTTTACCCGTTGTGGTATTACCCGGTAAAAATCCTACGAGCACATTTATCTCACTGCTTCGTTTAGGCTGCATGTATAAGTTGAGGACGGAGCCACTACCCAGCATGGTCACGTCCCATGGTTGCTGTTCCTGAAGATAAGGTAATTGTTGCATCCTTTGGGCTATCTCTTTCAGCTTTTGATTGTTATAAATACTTCCATTGCTGATACCAAGATAATGCTGAAGAAATATGTTTTTAATTTTTACTTTTCCAAAAACCCGGATGCTGTCAATATGATAAAACGGCCCTTTTTTCACCGTTAAATCTCCTGTGATCTTATCTCCTGATATAACAATATTTTCTAATGAAACTTCTGCAAACGGATACCCATTATTTTCATAATAATTCAGGATTTTTTCCTGCTGTTGCTGCAAACGGGCGAAATCAATTTTTTTATTTTTGAATTGCCCGGCATTCCAGCCCGTGGCATCCAGCAATTTATTATCGATATTGTCTGTATTTATCTGAACCCACTTGTATTGTTCTCCCAAATACAAATTTACTTTTGCCGAAGTTGAATCATACTGTGCTGAATCTACAGAAGCAGCGGGAAATCCTTTGCCTGATAGAGTTGCAGGCAATGCGCTCACGTAAACAACGGCAAATTCTTTTGCGTCAAAAGAAGTGGTAAGCCCAAGTTGCTGTAATTTATACGAAGTATCTTTTGCAGCCAGTATATAATTAACCGTGTATTTTTTCTGGCAGTAAATATTTGAAAGAAAGAATACTAATATTGAAATAAGAAATACTACCCTTGAGAAATATTTTATGATTGGTGATTTCATATTAACACTCAAATCTAAAATGAAATATTGAAACCTGTGGAGGAGTGGGTGGCAGGGGGAAGTTTAATCTTGTTATTAATACATCATGGTTACACAGAGTCGGGTATTTTTCCCGTGAATTTCGCAATCACTTCCATTTTTGCTGTGCCGAAGGAAATATGAGATAAAGACTGATAAATAAAAAATGCGCTTTCGGGTTTACCCGGAAGGCATTCAATTCAAGTATTATCAACTTCGGTCGTATCAAATCTTTTCTATGTTTTTTACCTGCCCGATGTAGATATCGGTTAATGCCTGTGTATAGTTAATGAGAAATTTCAACTCATCCTTATCATATTTCATAAAAAGTTGTTGCACCTCGGCGGCCAGCAAAGTATAATATGCTCTGATCCCGGCATTTTTCTGCGGCAGATAAGAAACAAGCACCTTTCTCCTGTCCGTTACATCCGGGCTTCGACGAACAAACCCTGCTCTCTCCAGCCGGTCGATCACATTGGTAATAGCTCCGGTAGTAAGCCTGGTCGCTTTGGCCAGAGCACCCGCAGTGGAAGGGCCCATCTCCATTAGAAAATCAATGCATTCTGCATCCGTGACATGCAGCCCTGCTTTTTGCGCGATAACATGTTGCAGGATCAGGGAAGACCTGGTGAATTTTCTTATCTCCCACATCAGGTCAAAGACTTCTTTCTTTGGATGCATAAATATCAATAAATGACAAAACTATTGTTTATTCACCTTTAACCCAAGCCATATCATCAGCACAATTGCCAGAATATTGGTGATGACCTTGAAATACAGGTCAGGCCCTGTAGTTCCGATAAAGCCTATATGGCCTGCGATCATTGATCCCATCATAGTGCCAAAGATCAATCCAAAAACATGCTTACGGCGCCAGCTTTGACTGGCTGCCCACCTGGGAACCAAATATACAATGACTGTTACCAGGAATATGCCGCCAAGAATTGCTATCAGTGGAGGGAAGTATGGGGCAATGCCGAAACCCAGGAGCACAAGCCCAAATAAAAGTATTGCCCAAACTGCGCCCGCAATACCATGTATCCACGGGTTAAATAATTTTAACGGCGCAGGTTGAAGCAGGTGTTTTCTTCTTAAGGGACCGAGCGTCATAAAAATTAAACCGCCAATAACGGCAGCAGCAAAAGTGATCGTCGCAAGAGGCGGATGATATACCGGCAAATGAAACACCCTGGGCCTTGCAATCTGTGTCCAGGTAAACCAGGCCAGGAAACTTCCAAACAGAAAAAGTGGTATGATCAGAAATAGCCCGGCCTTACTTAACCATAACCCTTCGCGGCGGCGCGGAAAGATCAGCTCTACCAGGTAGACCGGAAGGAAAACGACAAAAACGGGTTCGTAAATTAATGCCCAAAGAAAATAAACATAATTAATGCCTAAGGCCCGGGCATAAGTTATTCCTTTGAGCCGGATCACCATTGGGGCAAGCGATGTCTGCTGAATCAGGCATTCCTCTGCAATGGCTAAAGCGATCGCCAGGAATAACATTTGGAGCCAGCCAAGCTGCCAGCGTCTTACTGCGTAACGGATCAGCAACGCACCACCACCCCATACACACATCTCGATAGGGAAAACAAATATCGAACTGAAACGTGTTGCTCCCGGCAATACTTCGGTGAGGAGAGGGGCAGCCAGCATTAGTGTTAACGCGGGCCAAATTGTTTTTTTTGAGTCTTTAAGCTGTTCCATAAAAGTAATATTCTTTATCTTAATGATCAAGTATCTTAATAATTAAGGTAAATATAGGAAATATTTATTATTCCGAAAAGAAATGTTTATGCAGTTATTTTATGATCTTAATTTATATTCGGTTAAGCAACATATAAACTTGACAGGTATCTATATTCATATTCCATTTTGCAAACAAGCCTGTTATTATTGCAATTTTCATTTCTCAACATCGCTTGATTTAAAAGAGGAAATGATTGCTGCACTAGTTAAAGAAATTGATCTTACCACATTACTTTATAAACTGGTGGAAAATGATGAAAAGGAAACAACCGAAACTGTATACTTCGGAGGAGGCACTCCCAGTCTTCTTACCGCGGCTGATATAGAAAGCTTATTGACTTCCGTAAAAAACAATTATCCCATAAGCAAAGACCCTGAAATCACTATTGAGGCAAATCCTGATGATGTAAGCCTCCAAAAATTAAAGGCATGGAAAGAGGCAGGCATCAACCGGCTAAGTATCGGGATCCAATCTTTTAAAGACAAAGACCTGGAATGGATGAACAGGGCGCATAATACAACGCAGGCGCTGGATTGTATATTACTGACCCAAAAAGCCGGCTTTGATAATTTCTCTGCAGATCTTATTTATGGAACTCCGGGCCTCAGTGATGAAGAATGGAAAATGAATGTTGATCAGCTTATCCATCTCGATGTACCACATATTGCCTGTTATGCATTAACCGTTGAGCCAAATACGGCTTTGAAAAAAATGATCTTTTTAAAAAAGAAAGCAGAGATTGATACAGATCAGCAGGCCAGGCAGTTCTTGCTCCTTATGAAATGGATGAGAGATGCAGGATATGAGCATTATGAAATTTCAAATTTTGCAAAACCGGGTTTCAGGAGCAGGCATAACAGCAGTTATTGGCAGGGTAAAAAATATATTGGAATTGGCCCCTCCGCTCACTCGTATGATGGTATTGCAAGAAAATGGAATGTGGCTAATAATGCATTGTATATCCAGTCAATAAAAAAAAATGTTATTCCTTTCGAAGAAGAAAAGCTTACAAGTGTTCAACAATTGAACGAATATATCATGACCTCACTTCGTACCATCGAAGGACTCAACCTGGAAGCTGTGGAAAAAAATTTCTCATTGGAAGAAAAAAATAAAATAAAGAATTCCATCAAAGGTTATTGTGAAAGAAAACTGGTGGTTGATCACAATGAAAAATTGAAACTCACCGATGAAGGGAAACTATTTGCTGATGGAATCGCATCCGATTTATTCAGCCTTCCTTAATCTTCACACCAATGTTTTTTCAATCCCGAGGAAACCCTTTCCGGGTGAAATATGTTCCCATAAAATTTTATAGATGGCTTCGGCAATAGGCATTTCTGCATGTATATTTTGATTAATTATGTTTATACATTTACTGGCATTGTAACCTTCAGCCACCATGCTCATCTCAAGCTGGGCGGCCTGAACAGAATATCCCTTGCCAATCATATTACCAAATGTGCGGTTACGGCTATAGAGCGAGTAGCAGGTAACCAACAGGTCGCCCAAATATACAGAAGCCGCATAATTGACGGTATGCTTTTCACTGCGTGTATGCGACACCGTATGATCAATACTGCCCACTTCAACGTTTTGTATCCCTGTCTTGCGAAGAAAGCCTGCCATTTCATCAGCGCTATTTGCAATCAGAACGCTCAGAAAATTATCGCCGTATTCAAGACCATGCGCGATGCCGGCCCCCAATGCATAAATATTTTTTAAAATTGCTGCGAACTGTACACCATAGATATCAGTATTGTGCAGCGTGTTTAAATACGGGGTTTTAAAATGAGCTGCAATTGCCCGGGTTGTTTCTTCATCAACTCCTGAAAAAGTGAGGTAAGATAATTTTTCAGCAGCCACCTCTTCAGCATGGCAGGGCCCGAGTACAGTAAAGTAATTTTTTAGCTCTACCGAAAATCCGGCTGCCAGGTAATCATTCAATAATAAATTTTGTTCGGGTAAGATCCCTTTAATCGCAGAAACAATTTTTTTATTTTGGAAAATATTTTTTGGCAACGGGCCAAGCACATCTGTCACATAAGCAGATGGAACTACTATAATGATGCAATCGGAATTATTGATCACTTCTGTTACATCGGTTGTAAGATACAGGAGGCTTGTATCAAAATATGCAGAACTAAGATATTGAGGATTGTGGTGCCTGTTTTTAATGTGCCCGACAATGGCTTCACTTCTTATCCACCAGCTGATCGAATTATTATTGTCAGTTAAAATTTTGGCGAGTGCAGTACCCCAGCTTCCACTTCCAATGATTCCGAATTTCATAATAATCCTAATTTTTCCACTGCAATCTGGGCAGCTACCTGGCTTGCATCTTTTTTATTATAGGCCCTCGCTTCTGCAATTAATACCCCATCAATTTTTGCGCCTATGGTAAATAATCTTCTCCCGTTTTCTATTCTTTCGTCCAAAGTTTCAAACTCAAGGTTTTTACCGTTTTTATTTGCCCACCCGTACAATTTATTTTTTTGATTGATATCAAGATTTTCAAGGTCCTGCATAAAAAAATGCGGGCTGATAATATGCTGGTTCACCCAATCCTGTGTTCTTCTGTAACCCTTGTCAAGATATACCGCACCCACTACAGCTTCCAGGGTATTGCCAAATATCTGGGATATTTTTAACGAATTGTCAAAGCGATTGTAGAAGGTAATTTTTTTCAACCCTATTTTTAAAGCAATTTCATTCAATTGGTTCCTGTTAACCATTTTACTTCTCATTTCGGTTAAAAAACCTTCATCCTTATAAGGATAACGCATAAAAAGATAATGAGCCACAAGGGAGCTGAGAACGGCATCGCCTAAAAATTCCAGCCGCTCATTGTTTTCATCGGCGCCTTCCCGTATAGAACGATGGCTGAGAGCAGTTTTATATAAGTCCAAATTTATGGGAGCCAGCCCAAGCACATTGCGGAGTTGCCTTCTCAAATCCCTGTCTGATTTTGAAGAAAAGATATTTCTGAAAAAAAGCACAGATGAAATTTAGATGAATTATACCCTAAATTAATGAAAATAAATTTTTTAGAACAGATTGCTCAGGAACAGGATCATTTAAAAAATTACCGGCAAATTAATTGAAAGTATCGAATTATTATTTATTGATATTCCTTTTATTTTGATTGTATTCGAATTGTATTGTCGCCGGTTGATTGGTGGGGACACCAGCCAGGGCAAGCCATAAAATTCAATAACTAATAATCAGAGAACTAAATAAAATAAATTCTTATTTCATAAGTTTAAAAATGATCACCATAGCAATAATAAGAGTAAGCCAAAAAACAAAGGACCATAAAATCAGCGTTCCTTCTGCCCGGGACACTCTTTTTACCAGCTTCTTTTCCAACTTTACGGCATCCTCTTTTGTGCCAAAAACATTTTTCATCTCATCACGCCAAAGTGCGATTTCTTTTTTGGACGCATCCACTTTTTCAGCAACTTTCTGATCAATTTCAGTATTGATATACTCCATTATTTCGGCAGCTTCCTTTTCGCCAAGGCGACGTATCAAAAAGTTTTGAATTTCAGTACCAGGCAAATTTGAAGGAGCTTCCATAAAATAAATTTTTAATAGGCAAAATTATGGCTTGTACTTTTTTATAATTACAGAAGCATTGTGGCCGCCAAATCCAAAAGTATTACTGAGTGCGGCATTCACTTCCTTTTCCTGTGCCACATTGAAAGTAAAATTAAGCTTCGGATCTAATTCAGGATCATCAGTAAAATGATTGATGGTAGGGGGTATAATATTCTTTGATACTGCCAGTATACAGGCAAGGGCTTCCATTACGCCTGCTGCGCCGAGGCAATGCCCGGTCATTGACTTGGTAGAACTGATATTTAAACCGTAAGCTGTATCACCGAAAACGCTTAAAATGGCTTTTGTTTCGGCTATATCTCCCAGGGGAGTTGAAGTGCCATGTACATTAATATAATCTATGTCTTCAGGCTTCATGCCCGCATCTTTTAGAGCAACGTGCATTACGTTTTTTGCCCCAAGGCCTTCAGGGTGAGGCGCGGTGATATGGTAAGCATCGGCAGTGGCTCCGCCGCCGCCAATTTCACAATATATTTTTGCGCCTCTTGCAAGAGCATGTTCCAGTTCCTCGAGCACCAGCACTCCTGCGCCTTCTCCCATTACAAAACCATCGCGGTCCTTATCAAAGGGTCGGGATGCAGTTTTAGGATCATTGTTTCTTTCACTCAAAGCTTTCATTGCATTAAAGCCACCAACACCTGCTTCGCAAATAACTGCTTCGCTTCCTCCTGAAAGTATAATATCAGCCTTACCTAAACGAATATTATCATAAGCATCGATAATGGCATTCGTACTACTGGCGCAAGCGCTAACCACAGCGAAATTCGGGCCGCGAAAACCATATCTCATGGAAATTTGCCCCGCGCCTATGTCGAGGATCATTTTGGGAATAAAGAATGGATTGAAACGGGGCGTACCATCACCTCTCGCAAATTCCATTACATCATCCTGGAAGGTTGTGATCCCCCCAATACCACTGGCAAAGATGACTCCTACCCTGTCCTGGTCAACATTTTCTTTGCTTATTCCTGCATCTTTTACAGCTTCGTCACTTGCAATGAGTGCAAATTGGGTGAACCGGTCGAGCTTACGGGCTTCCTTTCTTTCAAGATAATTGGTGGGTTCAAAATCTTTAACCTCACAGGCAAACCTGGTCTTAAACTTTGCAACATCGAACTGCTGAATAATATCAGCACCAGATACGCCTTTAACTAAGCCATCCCAGTATTCAGGAACAGTTTTACCTAAAGGCGTTATGGCTCCCAATCCCGTTACAACTACTCTTTTTAATTCCATAAGGTTGCCTGCGATGTTAAATAAGATGATTACTTAGCATGCTCTTCTAGATATGCTACAGCCTGGCCAACCGTAGTAATGGTTTCGGCCTGCTCATCAGGAATAGAAATATTAAATTCTTTTTCAAATTCCATGATTAATTCAACGGTGTCCAAACT
>JBDTZL010000358.1:0-19743 GCA_040005125.1 Ginsengibacter sp. | reverse complement strand
GCAAGTTGATGCCGGTTGCAGGAACACCGTTTGATTTCACAAATTCAAAAACCATAGGTGAAAGAATTGAAGCCAGTAATGAACAACTAAAAAATGGCAAAGGTTACGATCACAATTTTGTTTTAAATGAAACAAAAGTAAATGGATTAAATCACGCCGCAACTGTAACAGGTGATAAATCTGGGATTGTAATGGATGTATATACAATGGAGCCGGGCTTGCAATTTTACAGCGGCAATTTTATGCAAAGCAAAAACACTTTCAAAGATGGCAGCAAAGATGATTTCAGAACCGCATTTGCTATGGAGACTCAGCATTTTCCCGATGCTCCCAACCAGCCATCTTTTCCGTCAACTGTATTAAAGCCCGGTGATGTTTATAAAACCAATAGTATTTATGTATTCTCCACTACAAAATAGAAATCGCCTTCTTCTTAAGAACCTTGTACGAGGGAGAAAAAAAAGATTTATGGAGCGATCACATAGATACTTTTTGTTTGTGATAGTAATTTTAAATATTACCATCTGTTATGGACAACAAACTTTCACGAATCCTTTATTGCCTTCCGGAGCTGATCCCTGGTGTATTTATAAGGATGGTTATTATTATTATACTAATACAACAGGCCGCAACATTACCATTTGGAAAACGAAGAACATGGGCAATCTTGCAACTGCAGAAAAAAAAATCATTTGGACCCCGCCGGCTAAGGGCCCTTATTCGAAAGAGATCTGGGCCCCTGAAATTCATTATTTGCGAGGCAGGTGGTATGCCTATTTTGCGGCGGACAGCGGTAGGAATTTTGATCACAGGATATATGTTTTGGAGAATGGATCCAATGATCCGATGCAGGGAACCTGGGTGATGAAAGGAAAGCTTACAACGCCTGAAGATAAATGGGCCATTGATGCAAGCGTATTTGAAAATAATGGGAAAATATATTTGATATGGAGCGGTTGGAAGGGAGATGTAAACGGTGAGCAGGATATTTATATAGCTGTGATGAAAAATCCGTGGACAGCAGAAGGCAGGCGGACACTTGTTTCTGCGCCAACATATAATTGGGAAACGATAGGGGATCTTAACAATCCAAATGACGTGCATCATGTGAGCGTGAATGAAGGCCCTGAAATCTTAAAACATAGTAACAAATTATTTCTGATCTATTCAGCAAGCGGTTGCTGGACGGATACCTATGCCCTGGGAATGTTAACAGCGGATGCCAATGCTGATCTGATGAAAGCATCTTCATGGACTAAAACGGATCATCCTGTTTTTAAACAGTCCCCCAAAAACAAAGTATATGCAACGGGGCACAACTCTTTTTTTACTTCGCCTGATGGTAATGAAGATTATATTTTATATCATGCCAACGGTGAGCCGGGGCAGGGATGTGGTTCACATCGTTCACCGCGCGCGCAGAAGTTTACATGGAATGCAGACGGAACACCAAACTTCGGCGAACCGGTACCGGGGGGAGTAGAACTTTCCGTTCCTTCAGGCACGATAACAGTTAATGAAGAAAGACATAACCCGGTACTCGATGCGGATTTTCCTGACCCGACGGTGATCAATATAAATGGTGTGTATTATGCCTATGCGACACAATCCATGTATGATGGAAAAATGATCAACATCCAGGTCGCATCTTCAAAAGATTTGTTCAATTGGAAATATGAGGGGGATGCATTGCCGCAAAAACCCGTGTGGGCAAATCATACACAGGATTTTTGGGCGCCTGATGTTTTGTATGATCCTGCTATTGGGCAGTTTGTAATGTTCTATTGCGCCAAAAGTAATGACACAGTTTTTGATAAATGTATCGGTGTTGCTTTTGCAAAAGATCCTGAGGGCCCGTTCATTGATAAAGGCGCGCCACTGATTGAAGGAAAAGGCTTTGCAGACATTGATCCAATGGCAATGGTTGATCCGCAAACACGAAAAAAAATATTGTATTGGGGATCCGGCTTTGAACCAATTAGAGTACAGGAATTGAATGATGATTGGAAGAGTTTTAAAGACAGGTCAACCCCAATTCCCGTTGTATTTCCCCGAAAAGAAAAAAACTATTCAAAACTTATAGAAGGAGCGTGGGTTGATTATCACGATGGAAAATATTATCTCTATTATTCCGGTGATAATTGTTGCGGTGACAGGGCCAATTATGCAGTGATGGTTGCAAGATCAAATAATGCTTTTGGCCCTTTTGAACGATTAGGCGAAACCAATAACACCGGTAGCAGTGTGATATTGGAGAAGGATAGTATATGGAATGCTCCCGGCCATAATTCTATTGTGAAAGACATTAATGGTAACACCTGGATCGCTTATCATGCCATATGGAAAGATGCAAAAAAAGCAGGTAGATCAAGAGGTGCGGATCATTATTTAAAAAGAGTGATGTGTATGGAGCCGGTGGAATATAAAAATGGATGGCCGGTTATTATAAAAAGATATTAGGCTGATCACCTAGAATTTTATTAGATGATTCAATTAATAAAATATTATAGTTGGTGTATGGATAGAATAAAGCCCCTTATTTTTTTTGTATCGCTGGTTGTGCTGATTTTAGAAGCACATGGCCAGTCACAAAAAAAATATATGGATGCAGAAAAAACATCTTTCCAGGTTGCTGAAACATGGAGGCCGGAGTATGACGTACGATCTGACATAGCTATGGTGTATGGTATGGACAGCACGTTCAATGACCGCGTGAAAAGTTACCGGCAACGTGGCTATAATGTGCAGTTTATGACAGGTATTGCATGGGGTAATTACCAGGATTATTTTACAGGAAAGTATGATGGTAAAATACATTATGAAGAAGGCCAGGTAGAACGCAATGGAAATGTTATCGGGCATGGTAAAGGTGTTCCTTATATTGTTCCCACAAATAATTATATTGCCTACTTTAAAACAGTAATCAAGAAAGTTATTGATGCCGGCATAACAACTATTTATCTTGAAGAACCTGAGTTCTGGGCGAGGGCAGGATACAGCGAAGCCTTTAAAAAAGAATGGCAGAAATTTTATGGCTTTCCGTGGATGCCGCAGCATGAATCACCGGAGGCAACTTATCTGTCTTCCAAACTTAAGTACCATCTTTATTTTCACGCCCTCAAAGAAGTGTTTCAATATGCAAAAACCTATGGTGAAAGAAAAGGGATAAAAGTGAAGTGTTTTGTGCCTACACATTCCCTGCTTAATTACTCCTCCTGGCAGATAGTAAGCCCCGAAGCGAGCCTGGCAGCACTTCCCGGAATGGATGGCTATATAGCACAGGTATGGACTGGCACTTCCAGGGAGCCCGTTTATTTTAACGGTTTAAAAAAGGAAAGAGTTTTTGAAAATGCTTTTTTAGAATATGGTTCTATGTTATCCATGACAGCACCTACGGGGCGAAAGATTTATTTTTTGACTGATCCTATAGAAGACTGGCCGCGTACCTGGGATGATTATAAACAAAATTACCAGGCAACCTACACTGCAGAATTAATGTATCCAACTGTTTATAATTATGAAGTGATGCCCTGGCCAAACAGGATATATCTTGGAAAATTTAAATTAGAAGGCACTGATGAAAAGCAGCCGATATCTCCTGCGTATGCCACACAAATGCAGGTGATGGTTAATGCACTTAATGATATGCCGGCATCTGCTAACCTGGTTAACGGCTCTAAAGGTATTGGAGTACTGGTGGGCAATTCTATGATGTTTCAGCGGTTCCCTACACATAAAAGTTATGAGGACCCTCAGCTATCAAACTTTTATGGTATGGTAATGCCCTTATTAAAACGGGGCATTCCTGTTGAAACCGTGCACATGGAAAATCTTGAATTTGCAGGTACCTTAAAAAAGATAAAGCTGCTGGTGATGAGTTACTCCAACATGAAACCTCAATCTATAAAAGTAAATGAGCAACTTGCCCAATGGGTAAAGCTGGGAGGTATATTAATTTACTATGGAAAAGATAATGATCCCTTCCAGGGTATCAAAGAATGGTGGAATACAAATGGAAAAAATTATGCAGGGCCATCGGAACATTTATTTCAATTGATGCATATAGGTCTCATAGAAAATAAAATGATATACGGTTATGGAAAAGGGAAAATATTTATAGAAAGGCAGGATCCAAAAGAACTGGTACTGACGCGGGGCATGGACAGCAGCTTTTTAAGCCTTGTACAAAAGGCGTACGAAGAAGAAGCGGGAGCAGGCCGGCTGGAGACAAAAAATTATTTTTATCTTGAACGAGGGCCTTATGATATCGCTTCTGTGATGGATGAAAGTATAAGTGCAGAACCCCTGCATATCAGGGGGCCGGTAATAGACATGTTTGATCCTTTATTACCGGTACTGCCCGAAAAAATTATTAATCCCGGCCAACAATCTTTGCTATATGATCTAAACAGGATAAAAGAAAGAAATATGCCCAAAGTATTGTGTGCGGCTTCCAGGGTGTATGATGAACAAAAGGGTATGAATAGTTATTCATTTATTACTAAAAGTCCATCGAATACCCATAATGTAATGCGCATATTTTTGCCAATGAAACCATTGTTGATTGAAGTTAAAAATGTTGATGGCACATCATTGGAAAATGAAAATGTTTGGGATCAGTTATCACAAACATGCCTGCTGCAATTCATAAATTCTGCCGATGGCATACGGGTTGAAATAAAATGGTAAGAAAAGCTATTCTTAAATACAGGAAACATAAACAGCTTTTAAATGATTTCTTTAAATTGATAAAATCGGTTTTATTATTTTCAAAATGCTTGCCGGAGAATTGTTATTGTTAAACCTGAAAAAAATTATATGAAAAAAATAATGCGTAGATTTTTTATTATGGTAACAGTGTTATTTTCAGTTACAGGCTATTCGCAGGTTATCAAAGGAACTTATGCAATTAAAAATGTGAAAACAGGCATGTTATTACGGATAAAAGATGCAAATAAAAGCGATGGAACACCATTGGTAGCATATTCCCCCGTAAACTGGAAATGTGTAACCTGGAATTTCAATCATCTGGATGACCAAACATACCAGCTTGAAAATCTTTTGACCGGGAAAACCATACAGTCAGCGAATCAAACACCTTCTTCAGGCGATGCTTTGGAACAGCGACCCATAAGTAACGCGGTAATTCAGCAGTATGAATTTATTCCTGATGGGAAAAATGTATATCTCATTAAATTAAAAGGCTCAGACCTTTATATTACTCCTTCTGATGATAAAGGAACTATAAATGCGCCGATAATTCTTTTAAAAAGGAATAACAGCAAACTCCAGCAGTGGACAATTTATGAGCAACATCCAGAGATATAATAATAATAATCCATTTAGCAATGAATATATACCGGGAGTACTTAGCGGCAAGAGATTTGAAGGCTTAGTTATTTCATTTTAAAAATTAATGCATAAAAGGATCATAGTGCAATAAATAAAACATGAAATAATTTCTGTTTAAAAATATATGAATGACGTCTAAAAGCAATTTTCGCAATTATGAAAAGTAAAACATAACACTAAAATCCAAGCTAAACCACCATTCAATAAAATGATGGAAATTGACTTGTAAAAAATTATTACATGCAAAGAAGAAACTTTTTGAAAATGACAAGCCTGGGGAGTGCTTCATTAGTGATGACAAAAGCGCCTGCAGTATCCGTTAGTAAGCCTTCTATAGCTACAATTGAAGTTGATCCCAAACCTTTATTTGAGCTGAACAAGCATTTATACATGCAGTTCATGGAACCGTTAGGTACCACTGATAGTTCCGTTGAGGCTGCATGGGACCATAAAACAGATAACTGGAAGGATATAGTAATCAATGTTACAAAATCATTAGCGCCCGCAATGATGCGGTGGGGTGGGAATTTTAGTGCATATTATAAATGGAAAGAAGCAGTGGGCCCCAGGGATAAAAGAGTGCCATTGTTAAATACCGATTGGGGTGGAATGGAAACCAATCAAATCGGGACCGCCGAGTTTGTGGATTTTTGTAGAAGAGTAGGTGCTGATCCGCTGGTGTGCGTAAACTTTGAGGCTGATGGTTTACCGCGGTATGCGATAAATGCAAAAGGAGAGCATCGTTCAGGTGATAGTAATGAAGCCGCTGAATGGGTTGACTATTGCAACAATCCTTCAAACAGGTTAAGGATTGCACATGGTTATAAAGATCCGCTGACAATTAATTACTGGCAAATAGGTAATGAAACTTCGTATCGTCCGGGGAAAGGTTTTGATAATATTACTGCTGCAAGAAAAACGGTTGAATTTGCGAAAGCCATGCGCAAAGCTGATCCTGGTCTGCAATTGATCGGGTGGGGTGACAGTGGGTGGTCGAAGATATTATTTGAAGAAGCAGGCAGTTACCTTAATTACATTGCTTTTCACCACATGTTCGATCCGGGCGAAGGCTTGCCCAATTCTCCCATTCGTAATAATGATTACCGTAAAGATGCCGGAGCAACCTGGGAAGTACTGATGAATGGATACAAAATTCATGAAAGAAAAATTAATAAGCTAAGAGAAGAAACCGCTGCGTATAAAATACCGCTTGCCCTAACAGAATGCCATTATAGTATTGAAGGAAGAAACCGATGCGAAGTATTATCGTCATGGGCCGCGGGGGTATCATATGCTAGGATCATGAATCTGCACGAAAGAAACGGGGACGTATTAAAGATTGGTACCATGGCAGATTTTTGTGGCACACGCTGGCAGGTGAACGCGCTGATGATACCAGTGCCAACGGGGGAAGCCTTCCTGATGCCGGTTGCAAAAATAATGAAGTTGTACCGCGGCCATACCGGCAATGATTTTGTAGAGGTAAAAAATTCACCTCCTCAGTTAGATGTAACAGCAAGCAGGAACGGGGATACTATTTTTCTTCATGTTGTGAACACAGACAGGACTGCGCCTGTAAATGCTGATTTTCATATAGCTGGTTTCGCATTTACAAAAGGTAAAGCATTTGAGATCGCTGCAGACCCAACTTTCGAGATCATGTCTGCTTCAAATGATCCATTACAACCTAAACAAAAAGAAGTGATCCCTGGTACACCATTCACATTTTCACCGGCATCAGTTACAGCAATAGAACTTACTGTTTAAGATATTTAACGTTAATGTGTACTTGTAAACGAAGATGCTGAGTGATGTATAGTTTCTATGTTAATAACATTAGCTATAAAAAAATGAATAAATTCCTTTCATACCACCAGTTTAACTTATTTGTTTTGTTATTGCAACAGGTATGCATTGCACAAAAATCTTCCTTGCCAAAACACCCCGTAAATCCCGGGTTAATACATATTGTTTGGGACACCAATAGTTTACGTCGTATTGGTGACGGAGAATACGCACGGATGGTCGAATTGAAAAGCGGTAGGTTAGTTACAGTATATGCTGCTGCAATTGGCAATACAGAAATTGTATATAGTAATGATCATGGAGATCATTGGTCAGAACCTGTAATAGTAGCTGCAAAAGCAAGTGACATTCGTATGGATGCACCTGGTATAACGTTACTGAATGATGGGTCTTTAATGGTGTGTTACAATCCAAGGCCGCCGTTTAGGAATGCAGATACATCCAAACATTTTGCCATACGCCTTGCAAAAAGTTATGATGATGGTTTAACATGGGGAGATGATCAATTATTATATAAAGCAACCTATAAGTTTAAAGACGGTTGCTGGGAACCCGCGGCTTTACAATTGCCTTCCGGTGAAATACAATTGTTTTTTTCCAATGAAGGCATTTACACAAATTCGGATGAGCAGGATATATCGATGCTACGTTCTTTCGACAATGGAAAAACGTGGACCACAAAACCTGGAATTGTTTCTTTCAGAAAAGGAAGCAGGGATGGCATGCCTGTACCTGTATACCTGCCTGCAACAAAGGAAATATTGTTTTCAATTGAAGATAACGGGCTCATAAATTTTAAGCCGTATATAATCCGGTCAACAATTGCAAACAACTGGTGCCAAACAGTTACAGCCAACAGCGCTGATCGCAGGTATGCTCTGAAGGATAGTTTGAAAGGGAATGTGTATGCCGGTGCACCTTACCTGTGTATGCTTCCTAATGGCAATACCTTATTGTCATACCAATCCACTCAGTTAAGAGGCGGAAACCAGGATGTAAATAATGCTGAAATGATAGTAACTGTTGGGGATAAAGAAGGCCGTAATTTTGTTAATCCAACGGTACCATTTAAAATACCGGCAAATGCTACTGCATTATGGAACAGTATTTCTGTTTTAAAAGATGAGACTGTAGTTGCATTAACTTCAACCAAAGCACATAATGGCAAAACTGAGGTGTGGATGATAAAAGGAAGATTGGTGTATTAACTTTTTTATTCTTTGATCGATCCTTGTTTGATTGAGCCAGGAACGGATGCATGGATACAAGTGCCGTTTAACTATTTTTTTGCGTAATATCTATTACACGATCGGATAGTTAGGGGATCAATAAATGCTGGAAAGTAATTCGTGTTATTAACTTTGGGTATTTTACGTTTAAAATAAACATTCAATTTAATTTATACTATGAGGTCATTTTTATTAGCCATATTCCTTTTTTCTCTTTTAAGTTGCTTTGCTCAGCAAAAACATATTTTTTCTTTTGGCAAAGATGAATTTTTACTGGATGGAAAACCTTTCCAGGTAATTAGCGGAGAAATGCATCCGGCAAGGATACCAAAAGAGTACTGGCGGCAAAGAATACAAATGGCAAAGGCAATGGGCTGCAATACCATCGCCGTATATATATTCTGGAATTACCAGGAAACATCCCCCGGCGTTTTTGATTTTTCTTCCTCCAATAAAAATGTTGCTGCATTTATTAGTTTGTGCCAGGAAGAAGGGATGTGGGTGCTATTGCGACCCGGGCCATATGTTTGTGCAGAATGGGATTTTGGAGGACTTCCATCTTACCTGCTAAAAATACCCGATATAAAAGTGCGTTGCATGGATACCCGTTATATGGCTGCAGTAACCCGTTATATCTACAGGCTGTCAAAAGAGATCGTGGCATTGCAATGCAACAAAGGCGGACCCGTTTTAATGCTGCAGGTAGAAAATGAATATGGCAGTTATGGCAATGATAAAAATTATCTTGAATCATTGAGGAAATTGTGGCTGCAAAATGGAATAACTATTCCTTTTTATACATCAGACGGGCCAACGGATTTTATGCTGGAAGCGGGAAATATTGATGGCGCTGCTATCGGCCTTGACAGTGGCACAGGGGATGATGATTTTGCAACAGCAAAAAAACGCAATCCGGATGTTCCATCATTCAGCAGTGAAACTTATCCCGGTTGGTTAACACACTGGAAAGAAGCCTGGCAAAAAATTGATACAACCGGGATACTGGGGGAGGTAAGATATTTGCTGCAGCATAAAAGATCATTTAACCTGTATGTTATTCACGGAGGAACAAATTTTGGTTTTACTTCGGGTGCTAATGCGTTTACGCCTGTACAGTTTCAACCCGATGTAACGAGTTATGATTATGATGCCCCGGTTAATGAACAGGGACAACCCAATCGTAAATATTTTGCTTTGCGTAACCTCATAATGCAGTATGTAAATTATACAATTCCGGATGTTCCTAAACCAATCCCGGCAATGGAAATGCCTGCCTTTACATTGGAACCATTTACAACAATATGGGATGGATTACCAAAAGCAATTCAGTCTGTTCAGCCAAAACCAATGGAAGATTTTGACCAGGACAATGGATTCATATTATACCGTACAAAACTGGTTGGCCATAAAAGCGGCAAGCTCACCATTACGGAGCCGCATGATTACGCATTGATTTTTTTGAATGGGAAATTTGTCGATACTGTTTACCGGGATGGAGGTAACTGGACTGTAACCCTCCCCAAAACAGACTCAAAAGAACCCGTGCTTGATATTTTAGTAGAAAGTATGGGGCACATCAACTTCGCACAATACATGATCGACCGGAAAGGAATTACTGATCGTGTAACACTGAACGGTATGACGCTAATGAACTGGACGATATTCCCTTTGCCAATGAATAAAACTTTTATAGCATCATTGAAACCAAAAAATAAAGAAGATCTTCACGACGGCATTTTTTTCAAAGGAAATTTTGAAATTACTGATCCGGAGGATACATATCTAGACATGAGCAATTACAAGAAAGGAGTTCTTTGGGTAAATGGCCATAACCTTGGCAGGTACTGGAATGCAGGGCCACAGAGTCGTTTATATTGTCCCGGTGTATGGTTAAAAAAAGGCAAAAATGAGGCGATCGTTTTCGACCTGCACCAACAGGAAGCGGCCAATGTGAGCGGTGAAAAAACATTAAAATAAGGCGGGTGTTTTTTATGAGTATCAGGTTTGCTATTCTACTTTTGTTATATCACTGATACGCCCGGGACTTATAAGTTGTTACCAGTTATAAACCGATACCGAAACTAATAGCTTTGTTAATAAAGTAAATTCAAATGGATAATTTTTAAATGGTATGATGAAAAACCTTATTACTGCTTTTATAATGCTGATGTTTATAAAAGCGAGTGCACAGCAACATAATTTTTCTGATAAATATGTAGAGCCTTCAGATACTTTAGTGCAGCGAAAACTGGCGCGCTGGCAGGATATAAAATTTGGTTTGCTGATGCATTGGGGTACTTATAGTGAATGGGGCATTGTAGAAAGCTGGAGCATTTGCCCCGAAGATGAGGGATGGACGCAACGCCGCGGACCTTATGCTGCCAGATATTCTGATTATGTAAAAGCTTACGAAAATTTGCAAACTACTTTTAATCCCACAAAGTTTGATCCCGGTAAATGGGCATCTGCAGCAAAAGATGCGGGGATGAAGTACGTAGTGTTTACAACAAAGCATCATGATGGCTTTTGTATGTTTGATACAAAGCAAACGGATTATAAGATCACTTCAGCCAAAACACCATTCGCAACAAATCAAAAAGCAAATGTGGCAAAGGAGGTGTTTGATGCATTCCGCAAAGATGGTTTTATGATTGGTGCTTACTTCTCAAAACCCGATTGGCATTGTCCTTATTACTGGTGGCCTTATTTCCCTCCGAAAGACAGGAATGTAAATTATGATCCAAAAAAATACCCGGAAAAGTGGAACCAGTTTAAAGATTATACTTATAACCAGATCCAGGAATTAATGACTGGTTATGGCAGTATGGATATTCTCTGGCTTGATGGAGGCTGGGTTCGCCCCAAATCAACAATCGATACAACGGTAGTATGGCAGCGTGGCATTACATACGACCAGGATATTGATATGGCACGCATTGCAAGGATGGCAAGAACAAACCAGCCAGGTTTACTGGTGGTTGACAGAACAGTAAGCGGTGAGTTTGAAAATTATGTAACGCCGGAACAAACTATTCCCGCAACGCCCATGCAGCATCCCTGGGAAAGTTGTATTACTATGGGTAACTCATGGAGCTATGTGCCGAATGACACTTACAAACCAACCAATGAACTGGTGCACATGTTGCTGCACATTATTTCACGCGGCGGAAACTTATTGCTTAATATTGGCCCTTCCCCGGAAGGCGACTGGAGTGATACAGCCTACAGCCGCTTAAAAGAAATAGGTGTATGGATGAAAGTGCATGGAGATGGAGTATACAATACTATTCCACTTGCGCCTTTTGAAGACAGTAATGTTATTTATCTTCAGTCAAAAGATAAAAAGAACATCTATGCGTATGTGTTGAGCGGTAAAACCAACCAGGTAATACTTCCAGCCAGCATAACCCTGAACAAAATTGTTTTAAGCAAAAAAAGTAAAATTGTTTTACTCGACGTACCGAAAGAAAAAATAAAATGGCAATCAACATCCGGCGGAACAATTATAGAGGTGCCATCCAAATTGCAGAATAAAGTTGCAGGAAGTTATGCGGTAGCATTTAAGATAATACTCACTCCTGGATTGTAAATCCGGCTATCCGTTGATATGTATTTTAAATTCAAACAACATTCAGCCATTGATTTTAATTTATATACTCCATAAAATTATTTTTTATCCAGAGAACTATCAACTGACGTGGTGATATAATTCTTTAGCATTTCAATTTCTTTTGGATCATAGGGAGTGTGATCGCCGCGATATAGATCATGCTGCCAGATTTTTGGTGCAGGATCACCGGGCCTGTGTCCCCAGGGAAGATCTGTTTGCGTTTTACCATTTACCAACCCCCACAATACACAACCCACTTTTTCATTATAAAAAATTTCCAGGTTTGTTGCAATAAGAGAGCCGTTGGGACGGTTCATCCATTCCGTGCATATAACAGGCCTGTTGTGTCGCTTCAATTCTCCGATTTGTTTCAGCAATACTTCTTTGTTTTCGTAGTCATGAAAAGTAATGATATCGGAAGCTGCAAAAATAATGTCGTTTAGCCGCGGGTTTCGGTCGAAAACATCAATCGTTAGAGGTTGGGACGGATCAACCGACCGCGCCCACATAATAACTTTTTTTAACAGAGGAAAAGTTGCAGAGCCAAGCCCTCCATTGGTGGGTTCATTATAAAGATCCCAGAATAAAATGCGCTGATCATTTTTGAAATGATCCAGTACAGCCTTCACGTATTTTTCAAGCCTTGGATGTGTAGTTGAATCCACTACCATGCTGTGGCCGGGGCTTGGAGACCATGCCCACGCATACCACCCAATCAAAGGCTCAGGTTGTTTACCAACAACCGGATCCTGTGTTATACCAAAGGAGCAATCATCAAAAAGTGCAGGTACAAATTTTATATGGTGCTTATCACAAATTGCGGCGAACGTATCCAGTGTTTTTAAAAAATAAGCGGGATCATCAGCATACACAGCATATTGTAAAACAGCCCGTAAAACATTCATACCGGAAGTTTCGGCAAGTGCAAGTTCTTTATCAATAGCAGTCGCATCAAAACTTATTTTATCCCACATGGCAGTATAGTTAATGGCATAAGCCGGGATGTAATTAAAGCCGCAATACCACGGTTGTTTGTTGTACCATTCCCATGCCTTTTTTTCACTCCATCGTTGTGTGGAATCCTGGGCGCTTACCCATGCCGTGCAGCTTACAAACACAAGTAATAAAAAATTCACAAACAATCTTTTCATAATAGTCATCCTGTGGTGAATAATATTTTTATGAGCAAGGATCGTGCAGTCATGAAGCTTCTTCCATACAACACTTCAAACATCTATGCAAGTGAAACAATAAAAGAATAATATTAAATTTATAGTACTAACGGGTTTAACTCAGATGCAGCATTTTCGCCGGGTTTCAAGCCACAAAGCCAGGTATTACGGTCATTCTCCTGGTGCTCATTAATGGGTGCTGTTACCTTTGCACCATCAGCAAAATATATAACAGTCATCACTTCTCTTGTTGTACCCGAAAGATTGCCCGGTGCAGTATGTAACGTCCATCCGTAATGCCAGGTTGCATCCCCCGCGTTCATTGTTTTAGCTCTTGTAATTTCATAACCCTTATTACGTATATGTGCATTAAGTTCTTCTTCTGACTGATCAGAAATAGCGATATTCTTTACAGAACCTTCTTTGTAAGAGCCGGATGCAAAAGTGAGCATGCCCATATCTTCAGTGATGTCAATTAAAGGCATCCACATCGTGACCGTGTTATTTGTATCAAGCGGCCAGTAATATTGATCCTGGTGCCATGGTGTGAATCCGCCGCCGGCTTCCTTATACAACGCCTGGTCATGATAAATACGAACATTGTCAACGCCTAACAACTCTGCAGCAATTTTTGCAAACCGTTTTGCCAATGTAAACTCTCTCACCTGTTCGTCTACCTTCCATAAATTCATAATTTGTAAGAATGCTTTTCCATACGTATCACGATCTTCCAGCTTTCTTTTTTCTGTGTTATATTGATAAGCGGCTTCATTGATTGCATACCTGTATGCTTCAACTTCACCGGGATGCAGAACAGATTTAATAAGTGTATGGCCATTTTTTCTAAAGGCTTCAATTTGTGAAACACCAAGCTGTATTTGATCATTTAAGGATGGTAGTTGTACTTTGTTCATATAACGTAATTTACGGATCAAAAATAAACTTATTCTTTTTTAATTATACCCGTTAATAAAGAAAAAGGCATTTCAATTTATCACCCGACGATAAAAACACCAACCGGGAGGGCATACCTCGCCGTGAGCGGAATTCAACTGCAAAAACAGGAACGTTAATAAAGGAATTTACAAAGAATAAAAACGATAAATATATTACCTTGCACTTTTAAAATTACAGGCCGTATGATTGTATGTGGTTGGATGGTAAGGCTTCATCTCGTAGCTTTATTTTCATTGATTGTGATTGGTGGATTGTGCCAAAAAAATAATACCCTTTTTAAATTGCTTCCGTCTTCTAAAACGGGCATTGATTTTAAAAATCAACTTACTGAAAGCGATACGCAAAACATCTTAAACCAGGCTAACATATATAATGGGGGAGGAGTTGGTATTGGTGATTTTAATAATGACGGGCTCCAGGATATTTATTTTGCGGGCAATATGGTTTCAAATAAGCTTTACCTGAACAAAGGTTCTTTAAAATTTGAAGACATAACTGATATTGCAAGTGTCGGCGGGGAAGGAAGATGGTGTACAGGTGTTTCAGTTGTTGACATTAACGGGGATGGATGGATGGATATATATGTATGTGCATCTTTCAAAAAAAATGATGTTATAAAGCGCACCAATTTATTATACATCAACCAGGGATTGAATAAAAATGGTATTCCCACTTTTAAGGAATCAGCCGTCGCATATGGTTTGGCTGATACAGGCTTTAGCACGCAGGCTTATTTTTTTGATTATGATATGGACGGCGACCTTGATATGTACCTCGTGACAAATGAATTGTATGATCCCAAAACACCGATTAAATTCAGGCCAAAAGTTACAGATGGCAGTGCGTTGAATACCGACAGGCTTTATCGCAACAATGGTGACGGCACATTTACCAATGTATCGAAACAAGCGGGCATTGCCATGGAAGGGTGGGGGCATGCAGCCTGCATTACAGATATTAATCTGGATGGATGGCCTGACATATATGTTGCAAACGATTTCGTTTCGAATGACCTGTGTTATATAAATAATAAAGACGGAACATTTACCGACCGGCTGGGCGAATACTTTAAACACACAGGATGGAATGCTATGGGCACTGACGCAGTTGATATAAATAATGATGGCTATGTAGATTTTATATCCCTGGAAATGTTGCCTGAAACAAACATGCGCAAAAAACGGATGCTGAGTGGAAATGAATATTACAATTATACCAACAGCGCCAAATATGGTTACACACACCAGTATGTACGAAATGTATTGCAACTGAATAGTGGTATGACGCCCGAAGGCCATCCAATGTTTGATGACATAGGTTTTATGGCAGGCATATATCAAACAGATTGGAGCTGGTGCCCGCTGGTAGCTGATTTTGATAATGACGGCTTTCGTGACCTGATAGTTTCAAATGGCTTGCCCCGGGATGTTACCGATCTTGATTATGTTGATTATAACAGCGGGCAAAACCGGAATGTAGGAGATTATTCCCTTGCAATGACAGATTCGCTGCCAATTGTAAAGCTGGCTAACTATGCTTTCAAAAATACAAATGGCATCCTGTTTCAGAATATGTCAAAGGACTGGGGCATTACGCAGCCTTCATTTTCAAATGGTGCTGCTTATGCTGATCTCGATAATGATGGTGATCTTGATGTGGTCATTAATAATTTAAATGACCCCGCGTTTTTATATGAGAATACACTAAATACTCCAAATGAAAAAAGTGATCAGCATACTTTAACAGTGAGCTTTGCAGGCCAGGGTAAAAACACAGGAGGTATAGGTGCAACATTGCATCTTTATTATGCGGGTGGCAAGCAACAATACTATGAACACCAGCCATGCCGTGGTTATCTTTCAACCGACGATGCAAGGGCTCATTTTGGCCTTGGTTCAATTATACAAATTGATTCACTGCGTGTAAAATGGCCTGATGGTAAAGAGCAATTGCTTACTAATATAAAGGCTGATCAGTCAATAACACTTGCGCATAAAGATGCCGCAGACATTATTAATGTACCTCAAATTGATTCCGCTGTTTTTATAAACGCCTCAGATCGTTATGGAATAAAATTCAAGCCAAAGGAAAGAGACTTCGTTGATTATAATATACAGCCGACGCTTCCGCACAAGCTTAGTCAGTATGGGCCGGGCATTGCCGTTGGTGACATTGATAATAATGGGTTTGAAGATTTTTATGTCGGTGGCTCATCGGGCAACCCGGGTGTATTTTTTATGCAAAATGCAAATGGCAAATTCACTTTGGACTCGTCAAGATTTTTGCAAAAGGATGATCCGTTATACGAAGACATGGGAGTGCTTCTTTTTGATGCTGATAATGATAAAGATCTCGATCTGTATCTTGTAAGCGGCAGCTACGAAATTCCCCCCAACCATCCAATAAGCGGCGACAGGTTATTTTTAAATAACGGCAAAGGAAAATTTACAAAAACTATTAATTCGCTGCCATTGGATTCTGCAAATGGATCCTGTGTACGTGCAGCAGATTTTGACGGAGATGGCTATCTTGATTTATTTGTCGGCGGGCGTGTAGTATCAGGAGGGTATCCAAAAGCGCCAAGGAGTTATATTCTAAAAAATGTAAAAGGAAAATTTACGGATGTTACCAGCCAGTATTGCCCGCAACTACAAAATATAGGTATGGTTACTGATGCTTTATGGACAGATTTTGATAACGATGGGAAGATAGATCTCATTGTAGTTGGTGAATGGATGCCAATAACTTTTTTTAAGAATATGGGGAATAAATTTGTAGAGGTAAAAACAGGTATTGAAGATCATATTGGCTGGTGGAACAGTATAGTCGCGGGTGATTTTGATAATGATGGTGATATAGATTATGTAGTGGGAAATCTCGGCCTTAATACAAATTACAAAGCTACACCACAGGAACCCATGACAATTATGGCAAAAGATCTTGATAATAATGGCTCATTGGATGCAATGGTATTTTGTTACATTAAAGCTGAGGATGGTACGATGAAGCCATTCCCCATGGCTACAAAAGATGATATGGCCGGGCAGATCCTTTCCATGCGAAAAAAATATCCTACTTATAGATCTTTCGGCCTCGCAACCATGGATGATCTATGGACTAAAAAGGATCGTGAGGATGCTATAATATTACAGGCAAATGATATGTCATCAAGCTATATTGAAAATAAAGGCAATGGCCGGTTTACTATTAAGCCTTTGCCGTTGGAAGCACAGGCCGCACCTGTTTATGGAATGATAGGTGAAGATGTGGATGGCGATGGCAATCTTGATCTTTTAATGGTTGGAAATGATTATGGAATAGACCCGTATAGTGGCAGGCATGATGCCTTTATGGGCTTATATATGAAAGGGGATGGAAAAGGAAATTTCAGTCCGACAACGATAGCACAAAGTGGTTTTTTTGTAAAAGGAGATGCAAAAGGATTGGCTACAGTTCATACCGCAAAAAATGAAGACATAATAGTAGCTACGCAAAACCAGGATAGCCTTTTAGTGTTTAGTAAGAAAAATCCAAAACCTTCAGTATATTCCAAATGGATAATGATAAACCCTGATGATTTTTGTGCCGATATAACTTACAAAGACGGAAGAAAAAGAAGAATGGAGTTTTATTATGGATCTACCTATCTTTCTCAATCATCAAGAAGGCTGCCATTAGATAAAAATTTTTCAAAAATTATCATCACTAATTTTAAAGGAAGTAAAAGAAAAGTGTTATGAAGTGTGTACAATTCAAATTATCGTATGACTGGGCTGGTTGTGGGCGGCGGGGACGCCGCCCACGGCGGCCCGCCGCCGTTGGTGTCTCCACCAACCGGCGACATCCGATAGCTATCGGATTTGAAATGCATCCTGTAAGATTCTCGTTTTTATGTTTGGCTGTTTTTATACATTTTTTCTGTGCAGCTCAAACAAAAAGCTGGAAGACTAAAACAGAGGATCCTGACTATCTCCACCGCGCCATCAAAAAAGTTACGGATGTAATGGTATACGATATTTATTCGCCACCTGTCACAAGCCGTACCTATGCTTATATTACTATCGCAGCCTATGAAACCGTTATACAGCAGGATTCAAATTATCTAAGTCTTGCAGGTCAGTTACACCAGTTACAGCCAATACCTAAACCTGAAGCAGGTAAAGAGTACAGCTATACACTGGCTGCTGTTCATGCTATTCTTACCACGGGTAAGGCGCTTGTTATATCGGAAGATAAGATTGAAGATTTCCAAAAAGGAATACTGCAGGAATTTAAAAACAATGGAATTCCGGCAGATGTATTTAATAACTCAATGGCATACGGACAAAAAGTAGCAGAACATATTCTAGCATGGGCCGCAAATGACAATTATAAGCAAACACGGGCATTGTCCAAATATTCAGTTGTTGATGATGCAGCATCATGGAAGCCTACTCCGCCCGCATATATAAAAGGTATAGAACCTAACTGGAATAAAATGCGCACTTTCATAATAGACTCCGCACAACAATTCAAGCCACTGCCTGCGGTAAATTTTTCAATTGATAGAAAAAGCCAGTTTTATAAAGATGCATTAGCTGTGCATGATATAGGGTTGCAACTTACACCTGGGCAAAATGAAATAGCCAATTTCTGGGATTGTAATCCCTTTAAGGTGAATGTAAGGGGACATGTCATGTACGCCACAAAAAAGATTTCTCCTAATGGTCACTGGATTAACATAACCCGCCTTGTCTGTAAAAAAGCAAGGGCGAATGTTCTACAAACTGCGGAAGCTTATGCCTGTTTGTCTGTTACACTCGCGGATTGTCTTATTAGTTGCTGGGATGAAAAATACAGGAGCATAGTAATACGTCCTGAAACTTATATTAATCAGTATATTGATACAAATTGGTTGCCTGCACTTCAAACCCCTCCCTTCCCTGAATATACCAGCGGTCATAGCGTTATTTCAAGTGCAGCCGCTGTAACACTTGCTAAATTATTCGGCGATAATTTCAGTTATGCAGATTCTACAGAAAATGAATTTGGGTTACCCGTCAGAAGCTTTACATCATTTAAGCAGGCCGCCAATGAAGCAGCTATCAGCAGGTTTTACGGCGGTATTCATTATATGCCTGCTATCAAATATGGCCTGTCAGAGGGAAATGAGATGGGGGAGTTTATTACCCAAAAATTAAAGACCAGGAAACCTTAATTAGCCTCGTAGAGGCGATGTGTTAGTAGCAGATAATGATTATTTTTAAAAGACGAGCTCCGTAGGAGCGGCATATTAAATAAAATATGTCACCCCAGCGTGGTCCTGTACATTTTTTCTATCAATTTTCTTCTACTAACATATCGCTCCCAAGGAGCAAAAAGCGATGCTTTAAAATAATTCTCGCGTAAAATAAGGCTACAACTACGCAACGCCGTTAGTAGAAGACCAAAACACAAGTACTCGTTTCCTTTCAAATATTGGAAGGTAAAAAAAGAGCGGGAAGTAACAGCCTGTCCAGCTGATTATTAAATATAGATGAAGCGCTGCCGGATTGAACCGGAAATCCTTTTGGCGCTCATAAAGATTTAATTTGAATACACTTTCCCGCCAAAAGATTGCAGGGAAAAGCCGGATCAA
>JBDTZL010000173.1:0-19797 GCA_040005125.1 Ginsengibacter sp. | reverse complement strand
CTCGTCGGGCTCATAACCCGAAGGTCGGAGGTTCGAACCCTCCCTTCGCAACAATAGCCTCATTAATTTGGGGCTTTTTTGTTCAAATATTGAGTGTTGAATATAAGAATATTGAGTGTTCCAAATATCCAATAATCAATATTCGGTGAATATTATTGCCTCAACTTCAGATAAATGAAGTTCAAACCGCGCCTTCGACAATATGCCTCTACTTGCCAATTTCTTTAATTACATATAAGAATTTATCAAAATTTGTTTGGTGCATGCATCGTTATTTGAAAAAGTTTTGTCAATACTTAAACGATTTTGACAGTTACTTAAATCTGTCTGTTTAAAATAGCTCACAAAGATTTTAAACAACCTAATTCATGAGGTATTTTAAAAAATTACTAAGCATAACGTTATATGCTTCTATTGTACTCTGGATTACTTCCTGTAAAAAGGATATAACCCCCGTCAAAAATTATGATCCTACAGTAGGTGTGGTATCATTAATTAAAAATGACAACGGGTTTATGCCCGGGAAATATGTCTATTTCCAGGTTATGCAAAATGCCGATGATATCGACACCTCAACATCTTTTACGATAAATGTTTTTGGGAAATTTGCAAATGATATAACCGGGGATTTAGTTAATGGCGGAGATATTATCATTAATAATTCGCAAGTTATCAGCAGCGGACCTGGTAATCTTTATCAATATACCTACGATCAAAATACATTGCAACAGGGAAAGTCATTGATTGGAAATTTTATTGATGTGCAGGTTAAAGGCAGCAACTCCGTGGATTCCTTAAGCCGGAAGTTATACATACCCAGGCCTATATTCGTGCACAGTCTTTATAAAAGTATTTCAACAATCTCAAATAATAAATCCTACAATTTAACCTGGAACCGTGATCCTCAAAATATGTTTGGGAAAGTTCTTGTTGAGGTTGAGTATCATTCCGGCCTGTCGATTTATAATAATCCGGGTAATCCTAAATCTGTTGGGGAATTAATTTACACTCCGGGTGATAACGGGAGTTTTGTTATCCCTGCAGCAGATTTGAAAAGATTCCCGGTCTCATCTTACATTTCTATAAACATTAGCCGGGCCAGCGACGACACTTGGCTCACAGATCGGAGCCATATCGAATATATTGCTGTTTTAACCGCGAATTCCGCACCGATATTAATTCAAAATTAATGATTCATTAATTCTTCAAATCTTTTTTTTGATCCAGGATAAACAAATATCCTTTTACACACTGCTCACGAAATAAAATCCCCAAATCGAATTGATTTGGGGATTTTATTTTCAATGGGTTAATTTAGCGGCACGTTATGAAGTCTGGATTTGTAAATATTTTTGGAAAGCCCAACGCAGGTAAAAGCACATTACTCAATGCGTTGATGGGGGAGAAGCTCGCCATTGTTTCTCCAAAAGTGCAAACAACCAGGCATCGCATAAAAGGCATCCTGACAGACAATAATTACCAGGTAATTTTTTCTGATACCCCCGGGATAATTGAACCAAAATATAAACTGCATGAAAAAATGATGCAGGCTGTAAAGGGTAGTCTCGAAGATGCAGATGTTGCTTTACTCATCGTTGATATAAAAGATGATCTTGCAGAAGCTGATGAAATATTTTCTTCGCTTTCACTTAAAGTGCCATCATTGGTGGTGCTTAATAAAGGAGATGTTGCCGATAAATCAATGATTGAAAAAGCTACCGATTTTTTTTCAGGCAAAAATTATTGCCACCAGGTTGTAGTTGTTTCAGCGCTTAAAAAAACAGGGCTAAAAGAGTTACTCGATGTAATACTTTCTTTGTTACCCGAAGGTGAGCCGTTTTACCAGGATGATAACCTTAGCGATCTACCCATGAAATTTTTTGTAAGTGAAATGATAAGGGAAAAGATTTTTTATTTGTACCAGGACGAAATTCCGTATCATGCTACAGTACTTGTGCAGGAATACAAAGAGAAAACAACACTTACAAAAATTTCAGCAGATATTATTTTACAAAGAGAAACTCAAAAGGGCATTGTTTTGGGCGAAGGAGGAAAGATGATAAAGCAATTGGGAACATTGGCAAGAAAAGATATTGAGGAATTTATTGGGGGTAAAGTCTTCCTGGAGCTTTTTGTAAAAGTTCGGCCTAAGTGGAGAGATAATGAGATGCAGTTGAAGGAATACGGGTATTAGTCAGCTATGAGCATTGAGCTTTCAGCCATCGGCTGTAGGCTCGGGAAATTCTGAAGGATCATATACTCCGATAGCTCATAGCTGATGGCTGATAGCTGATAGCTGACAGCTAAACATTTTTAATAATACACAAATAAGTAACGATCAATGAATTCATTTGGAAGAATATTCAGAATACATATTTTTGGAGAATCGCATGGCGGTTTTGTAGGGGTCAATATTGATGGCTGTCCCCCTGGAATAAGTATATCCGTCAATGATTTTACTGAAGACCTTGAAAGGCGAAAGCCAGGTGCAAAAGGAACAACACCGCGTAAAGAAGATGATATCCCTCAATTAATAAGCGGCGTTTTTAATGAAAGATCTACGGGCGCCCCCATTACTATTTTATTTACAAACAGCAACACAAGAAGTGGTGATTACGAGAAACAAAGAGCGGTGCCGAGGCCGGGCCATGCTGATTTTGTAGCGCATAAAAAATTTGGAGGCTTTGAAGATTATCGTGGTGGCGGCCATTTTAGCGGAAGGCTTACGGTTGCAGTGGTAGCTGCCGGAGTAGTTGCCAAAAAAATAATTGAATCGGTAAATAATCCTGTTGCATCCGGGGGAAAAATAACCATCCAGGCAGCTATTCTTGAAGTAGGAGGTGAGCAGGATATTGAAAAAGGTTTGCAAAGGGCGATTGACGAAAAAGATTCTATTGGCGGGATAATAGAATGCAGGGTTGGTCATTTACCAATTGGTTTGGGAGAACCTTTTTTTGATTCTGCGGAATCTCTTCTTAGCCATGCGGTTTTTTCCATTCCTGCCGTAAAAGGAATTGAATTCGGAGCAGGTTTTGCGGCTGCGAAAATGTTTGGAAGCGCTCATAACGATGCACTCATAAACGCAGATGGGGAAACAGCTACTAATAATGCCGGCGGCATCATTGGTGGAATAACCAACGGGAATGATATCGTGTTCAGGATAGTCGTAAAACCTACTTCTTCCACGCCTAAAGAACAGCAAACATTGAATGTTGAAACGGGAAACATTGAGCCTTTTTCGGTAAAGGGCCGACATGATCTTTGTATTGCTTTAAGAGTGCCGGTTATCCTGGAAGCGGTAACATCAATGGTTCTGGCAGATCTTTTTCTCATAAACCACAGCAAAATTAATTACAGGTGAATATGCACGTCTTCAATGAAAAAAAATTCCACAGGATGATTTCGTAAAATGCTTATCGAAAGGATGTCAAACTGGATACGTTTCCATTCAGGATATAAATACAAAAATTCTTCGGAAGCATTGATGAGATTGGTAAGCTTTTTTTTTGTTACATCGTCTTCCGGGTAACCAAATTTTTTACTTCTCCTGGTTTTTACTTCTATAAAATGCAAAGTTTGTTTAAAAGAAGCAATTACATCCACTTCCCAGTGACTATGACGCCAGTTTTGGTGGAGGATCACAAACCCTCTTCCTGATAAATATTGTAATGCCATTTTTTCGCCCAGCGTTCCTGTTGTATTGTGATGCGCCATATTATACAATTTAGGAAATTAAAAATCAGCCGGTAATAAATATTTTATTCTTACAGTTATTAATTTTTAAAAGCATCTTCTTTGAAAAATATTATTACTTACTTTTGCATGAAAGAACAGCAATGAAAATAACAAAGCATGTAACCATTGGATTTATCCTTTTAATAATAGTAGCATCACTCTACAGGATTATGCCTGGCAGGCCATATGGATTTGCTCCACAAATTGCAATGGCAATTTTTAGCGGAGCCATCATAAAAGATAAAAAATTTGCTTTTCTTCTGCCTCTTTTATCCATGTTTATTTCGGATGCGCTGTACGAGATTTTGTATCGGAACGGCGTAGGGAGTATACAGGGCTTTTATGAAGGGCAGCTTACCAACTATATTCTTTTTGGCCTGATGGCTTTTTTTGGATTTTTTATTAGAAACTTCAATGTTGGCAAAATTGCCCTGGCTTCCGTCGCTGCACCTACGGCTTATTTTTTTCTATCAAACTCTATGATCTGGATAAGCAATTCTCCTTATGCAGGTTTGCAAAGACCTAAAACTTTGAATGGGCTTCTTTTATGCCTGGGAGATGGGTTGCCATTTTATGAGTGGAGTATTATAGCTACATTAATATTTTCCGTAATATTATTTGGAAGTTATTTCCTTATTTCAAGAGCTTCATTACAACCTGCAGGCAATCGCGTAGAAAAATAATTCATTCCTAACAACCATTGGCTATTTCTTTCACAGGCCTTCGGCCTATGCTTGTATATAGCGCCCTTTCAGGGCTAGGAATATAACTGCACTGACTATTGACCTATTGACTACTGACTACCGACTATTGCAATTCTTCATATCCTTCATCTGGCAACAGGTAATCCCCGTCTGCTGCCTGGGTGGCGATCACATCGCAACGGTTGTTGTATATATTTTGCGCATGACCTTTTACCCATTCGAAACGGATGTGGTGATTTTTTGAAAGCAGGTCGTATCTTTCCCACAGGTCGCGGTTTTTAATGTTTCCTTTGAAGTTTGTTTTAATCCATTTTTTAAGCCACCCCTCCATAATTGCTTTTACAACATAATTACTATCAGAATAAATAACCAGGTTAAGATTATTTTTTTTAAGCGCCTCCAATGCTGCAATTACAGCCATGAGTTCCATTCGATTATTGGTAGTAAGCCGGTATCCCTGTGACAGTTCTTTTTTTATTTTCCCCCAGATCAATACAGCTCCATAGCCGCCCCTGCCAGGGTTTCCACGGGAAGCACCATCAGTATAAATCTTAATTTCAGTTGACTCATTCATTTTTATGGCATGGCTTTTAAAGCAAATTTCATAAGAAGCCGGCAATGCGGGTTATCATAAAGGTTGTCGATGGCTATAATTTTGCGGGTACTGATAATATTTTTGCTGAAATTATATTTTTTAAAGTATACTGAAATTAAGTGCTGCATGTTTTGAGGAACGGATGATTGTTCTATGATTATGCGCTCATTGGTTACTTTTTTCAGCACTTTATAAATCATTTCAGAGCAATAGAGCTTGTCATCTGTTTCCAATTCATAGGTTTTATCAAAATGAACTTTCTTATTATGGTATGTATTAAGTTCGGCCTGGACATTTGTTTTTTCACTGTCTGAAAGATCATAGCGATAGAGAGCGCATTTTAAGTTCGTTCTGACGTTTATAAAAGAATCTATTATATCATAACGGATCGTATCCGCGCCGGAAACAAAATCATCGGGATAAATATGGCATACCATTTTTTCGTTATTGTGAATAACTATTATGCCTGCATGTGAATACATATGATCCTTCACGGAAAGATAGCGTATCCTGTCGCTGATAAAATCATCACCAAGCCGCACCAGCAGGTCGCCGGGCCGGCAGATATCTTTGAGGCTGTCAATATACTGTAAAATGGTATCTTTTGCAGGGGGTTCAGGAGTAAGATCAACAGTAGGGATGTTCTCATTTTGATTGCAGGAAATAATTACCAGGGCGAACAAATAATATGAAATATGGTGCAGGAGTTTCATAAACACAACCGGAAAAATAATATAAAAAAAGGGGCTGAAGCCCCTTGTGCGATAATTTTTTGTTCAAATTACTTGCTTACGAAAGCAAGGCTGTCCATACCAATAACGCTTGCAAACGCAGGGCCATTAATTCCCGCATCCGTACCCAAATACCTGAAACCAATTCTTGCATTTGTTTTAGGAGAACCCAGCCCGCTGATCGTAATGGTATATTGGGTCCATTCAATTGGAAAACCTCCCAAATCATTTTCAACATACCCATCATTGATATCTAACAATGTGTTTGAAAATGTTCCTGTAGAAGTAGCAGTATTGCCAACGTCAGGCTGGCCGCCTGTCGTGTCTATAAGCACCTGCATCCGGTCTGTTGTGAATATTAAATATTGCAAATCATCCAGGGCCCGGGCGTAGAAAATAATCTGATCGCCGTTTTTAATATTGAGTTGCGGAGTAATAAGCCATGAACTGATATTTCCTTCAAGATTTACACAGGATGCATCACAGCTTATAAAATCATTTGGGGAAGATGTGGCTGAATAAGCCGGGAATCCAATAATAGGGACAGGAAATTTAGAAGAAGGCGTAGCCTGGTACAATCCCTGGCGCCATCCATAGGTACCGGCCGGGTCACTGTTATTTTTGAATATCCATCCTTTTGCCGGTAATTCTGAAACATTTGTAAACTCTTCAACGAATGAAGAATTTGAAGTAACAGGAGGAGAGGCGGGTGGTTTTGTCTTTAATGTATCCTTCGTGCATGAAACAATAAAGCCGTAAGATAACAAAAGCAGAAAGATTATATAAAGCAAAATTTTATTATTTTTCATTGACAAATATTTATTAAATTTTTTATCCGTTGGATTATTTATTGATGACCTGCACTTTTAAAAGCAACAGAATCAATACCTATCCCGGTACCGTTGCCATTTGACCCGCCGTCAGTAACAAAATACCTGAAAGCAAACCTGCTTTTTATAGGATTATTCAATCCAAAAACGGTTACCTCAAAGCGTGTCCATTGTGAAGGGTACGCATATGGATTGGGTGTTACCACGCTGCTGAAAACAAGGCCCGGATTTATACCAAAAAGCCCCAGGCTAAAGCCACCAACATCAAATCCAACACCGACGTTTGCATTATCATTCAAAGGATTTATTCTTACCTGGAGGCTGTTCCCAAAATCTGTTGTATCACTTACCCCGTCAAAAAGCTGGTAAGCCCTTGTGTAAAAAATGATCTTATCACCATTTTGCATAACAACAGGTGGAGAAATAAGCCAGTTACTTATAGTTGCTGCAGCGGCTGAAGTGGATGTATAGTCAGCGCCTATAAAACCTGCATTGCTTCCTTTATTGGAATATGCTTTGAAAAAAGGAGGAATGCTTCCACCGTCCTGCCAAACGCCACCCCCTTTAGGATCGCTTGCATTTACAAATTGCCAGCCACGAGCCGAAGCAGCGGATGCGCTGTCAAATTCTTCAACAAATGATTGATCAGGAACAGGAGGAATTTTTGCGAGGTAACTGTCATCCTTACACGAGTGAAATACCAATACGGCCAAACTACCAATAATAAGAAGTTTTGGTAAAATTGATTTTCTCATAAATTTCTATTTCTGGAATATTTTGGTAATTAGGAATAAGATGTGAAATTAGTATTTTTTTGTAAAACCTATACACAATAGTTTTTCTAATCAGAATAGAAATGAACACAAATTTACACCTGGAAAACCCCGGTTTTAAATACGCCGGTTTCAGGGTTGTTGTTTGCTGCTGACAGATTTTCAGAAATTATTAACCTTGTATCCAGGGGATCAATAATAGCGTCTACCCATAACCGTGATGCAGCGTAAAAAGGCGTTGTTTGACGGGTATATTTTTCTGTCATTTCCGATAAAAGCTTTTCTTCATTTTCGGGGGTGATTTCTTTTCCTTTGGCTTTAAGTGAGGCTATTTCAATTTGTAATAATGTTTTGGCTGCCTGTTCTCCGCCCATTACGGCAATCTTTGCTGACGGCCATGCATAAATAAACCTGGGATCATATGCTTTTCCGCACATGGCATAATTTCCCGCGCCGTAGGAGTTCCCTAAAATGATGGTTATTTTCGGCACAATTGAATTGGCAACTGCGTTTACCATTTTAGCCCCGTCTTTTATAATACCGCTGTGCTCACTCCTGCTGCCAACCATAAAGCCCGTTACATCCTGTAAAAAAATGAGCGGGATCTTTTTTTGATTGCAATTCATTATAAACCGCGCAGCCTTATCGGCACTGTCATTATATATTACGCCTCCAATTTGCAATTCACCCTTTTTGTTTTTAATGTTCAGCCGTTGATTAGCGACAATGCCAACAGCCCATCCATCAATACGTGCGTATCCGCATAAAATTGTTTTCCCGTATTCTTCTTTAAACTGATCAAAAGAACTTGTGCTGAGCTGAGTCGAAGCATCAACAAGCCTTTCAATTATTTCCAGCATATCATAAGGCTTTGTGTTCCCTTCAGGAAAAATCCCATATATTTCTGATGGATCTTTTGCAGGAGGCAGTGGATTGATCCTGCTAAAACCTGCCTTCGGATGATCTCCGATTTTACTCATAATTTTTTTCACCTGGTCAAGACATTTCTCTTCCGTGGCAAATTTATAATCTGCGATACCGCTAATCTCTGTATGTGTTGCAGCGCCCCCCAGTGTCTCGTTATCGGTGATTTCTCCTATCGCCGCTTTTACAAGATACGGCCCCGCCAGGAAAATGGAGCCGTTGCCTTCAACCATTAAAGTTTCATCGCTCATAATAGGCAGGTAGGCACCCCCGGCCACGCATGGTCCCATTACGGCTGCGATTTGTGTAATACCCATGGCGCTCATTTTCGCATTGTTCCTGAAAATGCGGCCAAAATGTTCTTTGTCAGGAAAAATTTCATCCTGCATTGGCAGAAACACGCCGGCGCTATCCACTAAATAAATAACAGGTAAAGTATTTTCCATTGCGATCTCCTGCATACGAAGATTTTTTTTCCCCGTCACAGGAAACCATGCGCCCGCCTTTACGGTTTGATCATTGGCGATAATTACACATTGCTTACCGCTTACATAACCGATACCTGCAACTGTTCCGCCGGCAGGGCAGCCACCATATTCTTCATACATACCATAGCCTGCAAATGCCCCGATCTCAATAAAAGAGCTGTCTTTATCCCTGAGGTATTGAATGCGTTCTCTTGCGGTTAATTTGTTTCTTTCCTTTTGCTTTTGAATAGCCTTCTTACCTCCGCCTTCTTCAATCTTGTTGAATAATCTTTTCATATTACTCAATGCCATTTTAATGGCATCTTCATTTCTGTTAAAATCTATATCCATATTACTTTAATGAGTGTCAAAACTAAAACTTTAATTTATGTTCTGCAATGAACTATTATTATGTTAAGTTTGTTATATATACAATATTTTCCTACTAGGATTCCGGCGTGCGATGACAAATGTTTTGTAACGCCATGGTTTTGTGGAACAAAGTTCAACTCATCATAACATGGCACTATTTTACAAATTACAAACTTTATTATGCGCCTGCAGGATTTTTTAGGTCAGATTTCGAGGAAATTTATTTTAATAATATCAGGAATTATTATCGCTCTCAGCATTGTTTTTTTTATTTGGCAAAAATATAAATACAAGGTTGTGAACGATACAGTTGCCAGTACAATTGCAAAGAAAACGGATGGCCTGTATACCATCGGGTACGACTCAATTTATTTTGATGCGATTTCGGGCAAAGCCTTTCTGAAAAATATACGTATTGCGCCGGATACAGCTTTTATTAAAAATATAAAAACCGGAGACCTGCCTTATGTTTTATTAGACATAAGAATAGCAACGCTGAGCGTAAGCGGGGTAAAAGCCGGTAAAGCTCTTTTGGGAAAACAACTGATAGGAGATTCTGTAGTAATAGATCATGTTGAGGTGATGCTGTATTTTGTAAAGCCGATACAAAAACATACTAAGATCCAGGCAGAAGTCAGGACTATTTATGATGAAATCCTGGGTAATCTAAAACGTATACAGGTTGGCCACGTTTTTATAAATAATGTGAATGTAAAAGGCACCGGTTATTATACGAAAGAGAAGGATTTTGATCTCATAAATGGTAACGTTCAGCTCATCGATGTAGTGGTTGACAGTGCACACAGTCTCGATACAAGCCGTACCTTATTTTGCAAACAAGCCGCATTGAATGTTGCTTCATTTATAACTTACGACAACAGCAGGCCCGAACTCCGCGTAAGCAATATGATTTTTTCGGGAAAGGACAAATCACTTTCTTTTGCTGATATTGCGGTGAACCGGTTTGAAAGTGAAGATGGTGACAGCATCAGGCTGCTGCGGGCAACAAATCTTAACCTTAAAGGCCTTAGCACAAATGAAATGGTAAACAACAAAGATATCGTAATTGATACCATTACCTGTAAGCATATTGTACTTTTCCAGCCACCTGTTGAAAATCTGAAAACCTTAAAAAACAAGAATCCGAAACGAACAGACAGTTCCGGTTTCATGCGTGTTTATAGTATTGATATGAGGCATCTCAGTTTTCCAAATGTTGATTTTATACCGGCAAAAAGCGATGGTTATGTCGTTGGAAATATTGCCATTAAAATAAATGAAGTAAAAGCCGATGAACTTATACAAGTTCAAAAACATCCATTGGATTATATCAAAGAGGCGGAAATAAGTTGCGATAAGATTTCAATAAATTCAAAAGACGGGTTCTACAATTATACTTTTCAAAATGCAGCGCTTAATTCTTTAAACAGGCAATTGAAAATTGGATCTTTCATTATAAAACCATTTCTTGATGAAAATGCATTTGCCAATAAGGCTCGTTACCAGAAAGACAGGTATGATGTAACCCTGGCAGGAATTACCTTGAAGAATATCGATATGAAAAATCTTCTTGATAAAAAAATAGTAGCATCAGACCTTGTAATAAATAATGTTTCTGCAAAAGATTATATCGATCTTCAGAAACCTATGAATGGAAAGAATAAGGTCGGAAATTATCCGGCTCAATTGCTTAAGAAAATTGACTTCCCGGTCAACATATCACATGTGCTGTTACCTGACGCATTTGTTGAATACAGGGAAAAAGAAGCATTAAGCGATAGTACCGGTGATGCAAAGTTTACCGAAAGCGTTATTAATATTGATAACGTTACCAACATGCCTGAAAAAATAAAGGAAAACAATGCGATGAAAATTACATTTGAATCAAAGGTTTTAAGTACAATTCCTGTTAAAGGGAGTTTCATATTTTTCCTGGGTGATACTTCGGGAAGGTTTTCGGCTACCGGCCATATCCCCGCCTTCGATGCTCATTTATTGAATGGGGTTTCTGTGCCTATGGCATTATTAAGATTACATACAGGCACCATACATTCAATGGACTTCAATTTTACAGGTGATAATTTCAAGGCAGGCGGAAAGCTTGTTATGAAATACAGTAACCTCAAAGTTGATCTGCTAAAGAATGATAAAAAGTCAAATAGTGTAAAGAAGAAAAAACTTACCAGCCTGGTCGCAAATATTATAGTTAAAAATGATAACCCGTCTAATGGCGATCTCAGGGAAGTAAATCCACAGTTTGACCGGAATATACAAAAATCTTTTTTCAATCTCTTATGGCGAACCATTTTAAAGGGAATGAAAAAAACCGCAGGGGTACCGTAAACATGAGGTATAAATTATAATATGTTACTGGAAATAAATTATCCCGTTTTTCATAACCAGTTTTATATTTCTTATATCATGAATATTTTTTGAAGGGTCGCCCTGCACGACAAGTATATCTGCGTATAAGCCGGCCTTTATTCTCCCGACCTCTTCATTAATCTTAAAAACATCAGCATTAACTGATGTAGCTGATTGTAATACATTCAATGCTTTCATTCCATATTCTACCATCATTTCCATTTCACGGGCATTATCTCCATGCGGGAAAACACCCACGTCGCCGCCCATACAAATGGTTACCCCCGCCTTTAAGGCTTCCTGGAAGCTCGCATGTTTTTGTCGTATTCTGCCCCGCTCCGCATCAATGCCTTTGCGCCAGCCACTATATTGTTCTATCGCATCCCCTGCGGCAATGGTAGGGCATAAGGCTATATTCTTTTGTTTCATCAAATTGAAAATTTCGGGAGTACCATTATCTCCGTGTTCAATTGTGGTAACTCCAGCAATGATTGCCCGCCGCATTCCTTCCGTTGTAGTTGCATGTACCGCCACAATTCTCCCACTGCTTCCTGCAACTTCCACTACTTTTTTCAGTTCATCAATTGTAAAGGTTGGCATAGATTCTTCATTGATACCCCAGCGGTAATCTGCATATATTTTTATTACATCGGCTCCTTTTCCAATTTGTGTGCGCACTTCTTTAATTAATGCATCCATACCATCTGCTTCAGCAGCTCCTTTGGGAGCATCAATATCGGTGTTGAGTTCTTTGGGCCCATAGCTCCCGGTGGCGACGATTGCCCTGGTAGCAACCAACATCCTTGGTCCGGGAATAACACCCTTCCCGATAGCCTGTTTTAAACCTGCATCATCATAGCCCGCTCCCTCAGTCCCAAGATCCCGAACCGTGGTAAATCCTGCAAGCAATGTTTTTTCTGCGTGAACAGTGGCCCGTGCAATACGCTCTGCCCTTGATTCTTTAAGTACCTGGTCGTTCCAGGATGTCTCATTATATGGATGAAGAAAAAGATGGCTGTGCCCTTCAATCAACCCCGGTAGCAGCGTACATCCTTTAAGAATAATTGTCTTAGATTTTTCAGGCTGCTTATTCAGAATCCCTGCAAATTCAATCCTATTATTTCTTATAACAACCTGCCACCCTTCATGCATCTGTTCGCCATCAAAAACCCTTTCGGGTTGTAAAACATACACAGAATCATGATTTAACTGGGCAAATGAATATAATGGGATGAAGAAGATGAATACAAAAATTATTCTTTTGAAAAGAATCATGTATACTATTTAATTATTTTAATGTAGGAATGAAACTGACAACGCAATAAAAAACCATGTATACCGTTTAATCGTCATATACACTGGTTAATATTTTAAATGTAGGACAGGAAACTGAAAACGCAATAGAAAATCATAAAGCATCAATCCAATTAAATGAAAATCAAGTATATTATCGTATTTCTTCTGGCACTTATTGGTATCAGTTACTCCATCATGCTGATAATTTTCCTGGCAAGTGCTGTGTTTTACGGTTCTTTGCTCCTCCGGAGTGTTTGTTTAATTACCTTGGTTCTTTGTTTCCTGGGCGTTTCTAAATTAGGCAAAAAAAAGGAATTAATCCGGTGACTAAAATATAATGAGCACTATGCGAGAATCTATCTGGTGAGATACCTGCTTTTATAAATTACACTGAGGGCAATCATTGAAAGTTCTTAAAATTGTTCCTGCTATAAACTCCCGGCGATGCATGATCACCTTCTTCAAAATCATAATTTACATATTTGATACCTTTTAACTCAGTTAAGGACCAGGTTGTTGATGCCATATAAATTTCGGCGCCTGTGCTACCTATTCTTTCTGTTAGCATTTCACTGTGAGGTATGTGAACATAGATGGTATCATGAGACGCCTTTATATAATCAAGGCGAATTGAATCGTAATTAGCGTTTAGTACCTGGATTAAATTTTTTGCAGACATGGTATCAATTCCGGGAACTTCGGGTTTTTTTAATGTAAAGCCTTTTGCATCATCTGCATGCCATAACATGGTTTGATTTTTCACATAGAGGGCTGAGTCTTCATTGACAGGAGGTCTGTCGAAAACTGTATCTTCAATTACCACATCAGGGCTGGCATTTTTATCTTTATTGCCCTGGTTGCAGCTTAACAATACAATAATTGTGATCGCAATGGCAAATAATAATTCAGGCTTCATAATTTATACTCAATAAATAAATTTTTTAAAACGGATATCCAATAGCCAGGTTAAAAACTGCATTTTTTAGATTGAAATTACTAAACACCCATCTTTGACCGGAAGGCAGCCAGGGCTCGCGCAGCGGTGCAGCCACATCAAGGCGTAATAACAGTATGGTAAGATCAATACGCAATCCTATACCGGCGTCAACTGCCAGTTCTTTCATAAAATCTTTTGTAAACTGCGCCCCCGGCCTTAAGAGTACACCCGGCGTGCCGCTTGCAGTGGTTGTGTCTTTATTGTAAAGCCATATGTTACCTGCATCAACAAAAAAGGCTCCTTCTAAAATATTATTAACCTTAAGTCGTAATTCTGTATTTAGCTCAAGCTTTATATCACCTGATTCATCAGGAAAAAATATACTGCCATTGGCATTGGGATCCCTATATGTTCCCGGGCCTAAAGAACGGCTACGAAAACCCCGCAAGCTATTATTTCCCCCGATGAAAAATTGTTTAATAAAGGGTAACTGCCTGGAATTGCCATAAGGATACCCAAGCCCGAGTATAACGCGGTTGGCAAGTCTTGCTGTTTTATTGAACGCATAATAATACCGTGCATCACCCTGAATTTTGAAATACTGGTCAAACGGCACACCCAAAATCGTTTTCTTTCCTTTAGTTGAATTAACAGAAGTTATTAATCCGGCCGCATTTCCGGAAACGTCCACCAGGCCGTTAAAATACAAGCCGGTGCCTTTGGGGTTATTAGCCAAATGATCAACTGTAATCATATAGTTAGTACCTACAATAAATTGCGTGTCTATAGCATGCTGCAATACCGGGTCATTCCCGATGCCATTACGGTATACCTGGGTAACATTCAATGGTACGACATAATTAATTGAAAAAAGATTAAACTCATGTTCTATAACCTGGTTAGGTTTCCATATGTATCCAAGCTCTCCCTTAAAAGAATTTAAAGTATATAATTTACTGCGGTTAAGCAGGTCATAGTCCAGCTCAATTTTCGACCTGGGCACATAAGCGCTTGTTGTATTAAATTTGAAAAATGGCACGACAAATCGCGGCGTAGTAAACGTAAACCCACCTCCGGCACGATAGGTGTTGCTATTGCCTTTTATGGCAGAACTATATTGTATTTCTGTTCCCACATTGGCATGAACGGTCAGATGCTCAGCCCCTCTTAAAAGATTCCTGTTTAGCCATGACAAGGTAATATTTGAGCCTGTAGTATTGTTATCAGACCTGGTATTGCCACTAAGTTCAACCCTCAAAGATTTTCTCCGCAGGGGTGTTAAGTAATAATATGTGTTCAGCCTGCCCGTGTCTCCGCGGCTATCTGAAGAAAGTTCAAACCTGTTTTTAACAAATTTAAAGACATCGAGATTAATAAGCCGGCTAAGCGTAAGATTATGATCTTTCCGATTATATACATCTCCTGAATCAAACCGTAAAATGCGCGGAAACAAGCTCGGTTTAAATCTTTTTTGCGGATCAACAATGTTTAACCCCTGGTAAGAATACTCAGAGTCAGAGGAAGTATCAATTTTAGCTGAATTCAGCCGAAAATTGGGATAAATAAATACATCGTCTATTATGTAAGGCTTTTTAGAAAGATCAGCAGTATTTTCCTTTACCATTACATACATATTTACCTGGTGATCCCCCTTTTTGGTGGTATCTGCATTTAGGATCAGGAAATCGGGGCTGAAATAATAATAGCCCTCTTCTTTTAATATTGCGTCTATGCGTAACCGTTCCCCTTTAATAACATCAAGGTTAAACGGATCTTTGGGATGAAGAAAGGTCTTTGATTTTGTCTGAAGAATTGCTCTTCCAATGGCAGAGCTATCAGTAACAAAATTTACTTCATTAATAGTATACACAAGCCCGGGTTCAAGTGTATAGGTAGCATGTGCCTTTTTATTTTTAACGGTAGTATCGCCGGAAGCGCTGGTACGAAAATAACCTACATTCTCCAGGGAATTTGTTATCACCTTTACGTTATAATCAAGGTTAACGCTGCTTAGCAAAACAGGCGGTTCTCCGAGGTTTCTTAAGAACTTTCTTATAAACCCTTTTTTCTTCGGATCACCGGCAAGGTTATAAAGAATAAGTTTAAAAGGAACTCCTAAAAATTTACCGTTAGGCTTCGGACGGGGAAGATGCTCAGTGAAGTCAACGACTTTATTTTTTTCCTTTTTTGAAAGTGTGCTGTCTTTTATTTTAATAGCAGCACCGGTATATAACGCATCGCCTTTGGGTACATTTTTCGTTAGATTACAGGAAATAATCAGCAACGCTACAACTGAAATAAAATAATAATCAGCTCGGTTATATCTGTTCCTCATTTAATTTTCTTTTGCCGGTGTTGTAAGTGGTTGTTTGTCTTCAGTAATAGCCTGGCTGCCGGTTGTAGTAGTATTGGTTGGTTTCTTCTTTCGGTTTTTCGGCGCCTTGTTTCTTTGAAAAATTTGTTTAAATGTGTTATAGTCCACAGAAATAATAAAGGTTAAACCGGTTTCAATAATGTATCCTTCAATATCATATTCATTTCTACGATAAGCCCGCAGCATATATCTTCCATCTTTACTGAGCCTGTAATCCACCGTAACGTCGGGAGATGAATTATTGTGCCCGTTCGCAGGTGACGGCCCCTCCAGTTGTATGTCAGTACCAACGGTCACGGTTAAACGATCATTCAGGAGCCTTTTTGAAAGTCCGATATTAAAGTCGGTACGATCCCGCTCGCTGCCGGTTGTATAATCCTGGGTTGTGGCTACATCAAAATTAAGATCAACTCCTGCAATTAATCCTGATGCAAGCTTATTAAGTTGGTCGGTAAGTAATTTACTTACACTTTCTTTTGCAAGAGAGCCTGCACTTGACCCGCCGCCGCTGCTACTTTCAAAAGGATTTTCGCCAACAAAACGGTTGAGTAAAAGTAAGGCGAATACCTGCTTATTCATTTCTCCTGGTTCTTCGCGAAGCTGCGTGAGCCTGGTTTGTACGTTATCTATAATATCGGTGGATACGTTATAGCTTTTTTCCTCGGGCAATACCACATCAAAGCCGATTTGTGGCTGTAATAATTCTCCTTTCATTACGAGGTGTACTTCAAAGGGCAATTTTTGTTTATAAACACCGGTGTTACCCTCAACCTGCCCCTGTACCAAATCCAGCGGGGCAGTATTGGCAATATATATTGCAGTTACATCAATCTGCGCCGTTGTGGGCTCACCGGTCCAAACAACCCTGCTTCCCTTTTGTATAATAAAATTTCTCTTAATAAAATTAAAGGAAAGTGCATAAGCACCCTCTGCAATTTCATAAGAACCTACCATAGTTATTTTTCCGCTGGCATCAATCCCCGCAGTTATCTGCGCTTCTCCTTTCACCTTTAAAAAATCTCCATTACCTTCATCAACTATTACGTTAAAAACAGCATCTTTACTAATATTGATGTTTACAGAGACATCATAACCAATGAGCGGTGATTTTTTTAAGGAATCATATGGTGCGAGGAATAGCGAGTCCTGCGGAGTAGCGCTGTAATCAACAAATCTTACAATGCCATCCCGCTCCACCACGCCGGGATCACTTTGCGGGAGAACTATCGTGAAATCTGTTTTATCGTTGATGGTTAGATTTCCGTCAACCACAGGGTGTGCCTGGTCGCCCGTAATTGTAAGCGCTGTTGAAAAAACCATCTTACCATAAAAAAGCCTGTTATTCTTTTTGGTGGAATTGATGGCCTGGAAATTGTTGGCATTAATTTTAACATCAAAACTATAGTTTAAAAAGTCTGTTGTATTTATAGCGCCCGCAATAGTAATAGAATTATTAGTTGTATCCCGGATTGTGAAATTATTAAACTCAATTCCTTTATTATTGATAACAGCAATTGATGCCTGGTCTATCCTAAAAACGTTATTCAACGGAGTCGCGTTAAATGCAACATTATTGAAATTTATTTTTCCATCAATATTGGGTTTCGCCATAGTGCCATTCAAGACAATTTTACCATAGATATTTCCGCGGCTGTCAGTTATTCCACCCTTCGCGAAACCTTCCAATGCTTTAACCTGGAGTGCCACTACGTCAATTGTGAAATCGTAACTGCTGTTATTTCCTGGTTTTACAAAATAATTTCCCGCAATGTTCACTTCATTTCCACGCCCTTTGAGGCTCACATTTGCATTAAACTGGTCGGCAACATTGTTATTTATTTTTGCAGTAAGATTGCCCAAAGTATCTTTATAAACACTCAGGTCGCTCACTGTTAAATCCATTGTAAATATGGGTTGCGCCTGGATATTTTTTATGACCGCATTTCCATTAAGGAGGCCATTCACCAACAGGGAATCAGTTTGAACAAAACCGGTAAGGGTTGCAATGCTGAAATCTTTAAAATCAATCCTCAATGGCTTATTGGTACCAGTGCCTACGCTGTTGATGCTGAGTTGCTGAACTCCCTGGCTCAATACAAAATTATTAGCGGTAAGGTCTTTATTGAAATATTGGATACTGTTATTACCTTCTACATTCCATTTCTGATATTCGAGCAGGAGGTTGCCGGGTTTAAGGCTGAAACTGTAATTATTCAGTGAAGGCTGGCTCATCGAGCCGCTTACAGTATATTTATTAACCGATTTTGCATCTTTAATATTCAACGTGAAATCAAGGTTGTTATTTTTTAAAGTTCCATCTAACGTTGTCGCATAGACGGCGATACTGGTGCCACTCTTAAATTGGTTGAGAGACGTATTATAAACCAATGCGCCATCTTTTGTTGATGCATTTAAAACAAGCCCGTCAATTGTAAAAGAACTATCTATTACAGAAGGGGCATTAACGGAAGCATTCCATCCGCTGTCACTCGTGAAGTGTGCCGATAGGTTTACAGGCTTAAATTTTATGATGCCGGGCACAAGCGCTCTCAATGTGGCATTATCATTAACTCCCGCTGTAATATAAAAATTATAGGGATTTACTTTTGCTATATTTTTAGTTTCTGTCAGGGCAAAATAGGGATCAATTGACTGCTGGAATACATCAGCCATTTGGGTAAGTGTGTACCGGCCTTTTATAGTCGCAGAAAGAAAATCACTTTTCAAAGAAAGGCTGTGATTTCCGGCTTCATTTTTTGCAATTACCTGGAGAGAATCAACGGTGATCCTTTGGCCATTATTTACCAGCACTGAATGGCTCACCGTTAAATTTCCTGCGAGGCTATCGGGGTCAATGTTTGTAAAATCCCCGTTAATTTGCCCATGATAAATTAATGGTTGTGGTGTAAGGTGCAGCGGGAATGTTTTAATGCTGTCAACAGTTGCATCGATGTGTACCGAGGGATATTTTCCTGTGAATTCTCCGTTGGCCGCAACTGCCGCATCAAGATTGGGATCACGTACTGATGCGTTTATCCTGTAAACTTTATTCGCAATACTTCCGTCGGCTTTTATATTAATATAATTATAATTATTAAGCGTAACATTTGAAATGATACCGCTGAATGTTGCATTGGCGGTTTCAGGCTTAAAGCCATTTCCTTTTACTTTTATATCTGCAGTGAGTGAACCAAGTTTTGGGTTTTGCATTAGGGTGCCTAATTGTAAATTTCTTGTATTCACCGCCAGGTCATATTTCGCTTTATTTTGGTCGGTAATGTTTACCAGGGTTCCTGTTATTTTAGCTCCGCCGAGGGTTGTATTTATAGCGACATCGGTATACAGGTTATCCATACTGCCTTTTACACGGCCGCTCGCGGAAAGGCTTTCAGGCAATGTAATATTTGGAGGCAATGAATTTTTGGGCAACAGGGATAGTAGGTCGTTTTTGGAAGTGCCAAACCTTTTTATAGTAAGATCAGCATATATTTTTTTTGGATCAGGCAATCCTTTTACAACACCGCTGGCATTTATATCGGTAGCACTTAGCCCTTTTAAAATTAATTTTTGAAAATTAAGATCATTGATCTTGCCGGTAATTCTTGCATCAACATACAAAGTTGAATTTGGAGAAAGGGTGGTGGTTTGTGCGCTTAGTGCAGGTAAAAAAGTTTGCAGGTCTTTCATATTTATTT
>JBDTZL010000149.1:0-5898 GCA_040005125.1 Ginsengibacter sp. | reverse complement strand
ATCCTTTGACAGGAGAATTGTTACTTTTCCAGCTTGTGGTAAAATTTATTAAAAGGTCGTCAACAAGACGCGTCTCCTGAACGGTAAAAGGCCTGCTGCTTTGATATATCCACACATGTGAATTATCATTAAAATGTCGTGGAATTAGCTGTTGAAAATTAATATTCATCGGGAGGTTTTATATTGGAAAGTAACAAATTTAAGGGCTTATTATTATGTAAATTTTGATAGCGGACATAAATTGAAAAATCATTTTTGCTTCTGAAAGGCTTCATCACAGTAATGTAAACGGCCATGATATTAGATACCCGAAACAGATTTTATCTTCAAAAGGGTTTTTGCAATTGTTTCTTTTAAATATGCCATATTAAATGGTTTTTCTATATAATCTTCAGCTTTTGTTTTTTTATATATTTCTTTAATTTCCCGATTAGCTGAAACTATGATAATTGGAATGTGTTGTGTTGCCGGATTAGCCTTTATTATATTTATAGCTTTCTCCCCGCCAATTTCAGGTATTGATAAATCCATTAAAATAATATCCGGTTGTATGCGGGCAATGTCGTTAATAACATTATCACACCTTAAAAGCGTTTCAACCCTGTAGGGACTATTAGACAAAATTACCTTGCACAAAAATAGAATTTCCGGCTCGTCATCATATATTAATATGCATTTATCCGGTATATCATTAGAAGCGTGCAAATATGGTTTTTTATGTTTATCTTCTTTTGCCGCGACGGCCTCTGGAAAGAATTCTGAATGGTTGTTATCGGGTTTGGTCATCGTTTATGAAGCATATTCCTTTTAAAGATATAGGTTTAAGCATAGCTGCGTTACAAGAGCAGTTAATTAATTTTTACATTTTGTTTTAAATAACGGCAAAGTTGGATACTTTATTTGAAGGATGCCCAATACGACCTGAAGTAGCATAACACATCATTGTAAAACGTAACATAGAAGCATATCTTATTCAGCTTTTTATTAAAGATACAAACCCATCCAGGTCTCATACGATTAAAAAATTTATTTAAAAATTTTTCGCTTCTGCTCATAATTTAATTTTTATTATAATTGGATTATATTCCAAAAAGATATGAGTTGTAAATGAATCGAATTAACAAGCAAAAAGAAAGAAGAGTTCAGCTCTTTTAAAAAGTCAGTTGGCATAAGTTTTAAAAAAAATAATAGAATACTGATGAGAAAGTAAAATATAGAATATGTAAAAATTACCCTGGCACAGTAAAAATAATGCTGGTTCCTTTCCCGATTTTACTTTCTACCCGAATCGTACCGCCATGCTGGGTAACAAAATCCTTTACCAATATTAAACCAAGGCCTGTGCCTTTCTCATTATTCGTTCCTGATACCGATGCGACATGGGAGTTTGTGAAAAGTTTCTTCCTCGTAACTTCATTCATACCTGTTCCCGTATCGGTCACCGAAATCTCTATCATGTTATTAATAGACCGCGCAGTAACAGTTATTGATCCCCCGTCAGGAGTATATTTAATGGAGTTTGTGACCAGGTTCTGAAGAATCGATCTTAGCATTAAAATATCAACTTTTACATAAATATCATAACCAACTTCATTTTTAAGTACAATATTTTTTTGCCTGGCATTTGGTTTTAACAATTCCAAACTAACGTCGATATTAAAAATTAATTGAATTTTCTCAGGTTTCAAACTTGTTTTCTCACGTTGCTTTTGAGCCCAGTCAACCAATTCATTTAATTGGTTAAGGATATTATGTGAGGTGTTATTGATGATCTTAATAAATGGTTGCATTCCGTCAAAAACAGGATTATGTGTATCCTGGCTTAATGCATCTGATGCGATTAGCAAAGCCGTCAAAGGATTGCGAAGGTCATGAGAAATAACTGAGAGAAACTTATCCTTTGATAGATTCAAATCTTTAAGTTCGTGGTTTAAGTTTTCAAGTTGTAACGTTCTTTCATAAACTCGTTTTTCAAGATTTTTATTTAAGGCCAGAATCTCCTCATTCGCGGTACTTAAATCTCTATTTTTTTCTTCCAATTCCTGTGCCCTGTCCTTTAATTCTTCCTGATTTTTATTATGAATAGTAAGATCGGTAAGAATGATACTTAAAATAAATGTATTATCTGCCGAAAAATTATTTACAGACATCAATACGGGGATAGCGATGCCATCATTTGAATAGATGTAACCTTCTTCCTTCATAGTCTTGCCCATGCTTTGTTTCAGAAAGTCTTCAAACCGTTCTTTTATTGCATGATCAACGAAATCTTTAAACATGGTACCTAATACCTTCTGCAGGGGCAGCTTTACCATATTTGCAAAACTAACATTGCAATAAAGAATAGTTCCATCTTCATTAAGAGTAACAGCCGCCTCATTCATTTTCTCAATTAAAATCCGGTATGTTTTATCGGCGGTTTTTTCTGTGTAAACTTTAAGGGAGTCTTCATCATTAATAACTAATGCATCAATATTTCCTGTTTTAATGCTTTCAATATATTCCTTGCCATTCCTAAGTTTCTGAAGCTCTTTATTTTTCCTGATCAGCTTGTCAGTCTCTTTTAGAAATTTATTTAAATCGTTCATATATCGAACATGGAAATTAATTAAACAAGGTTAGGCCTTCCAGAACACTTTCTGTATCAGACAAATCTCCGATCAGTCTTATTTCAGGCAATGGAAACTTCTTTATCAACATTGGCACTGCAATTATATTTTCTGTAAGCGCCAAAGTTGGTTGTTGGTAAATATCAACAATCTCCAATTCATACTTGTCCTTTAGGTATTTCTCACAGATTACCTTAATATTTACGATTGCACGGGCAGAATTAGGCAGAATACCTGTGACAAATAGCCGAAGAATATACTTTCCCGCACCGGTATCCTTAACTTTTGCCGCCACATTTGAATTTTCGATTACTTTTTTTGACATTGGCGTCACTTATTTTTCAAATTAAATCGTTAATCAGGTTTTTCTATCTCCATCTACCTCATAGTTTCTTTTAACCCATTTGGTTTTTTAGTGGATATATTTTCGTTCTCCAGTAGATTCCTTTTCGATGCAGGTGTACTTATTTTTTGCTGTCTAAGTATCGGGGTTAAAGTAATTCCTTTACTGGAAATATTGAACTGCCTTACTTTATGAGAATGTGCCATGCCCCTGGATTTCATGACACACAAACTGCGAATACGTTCCTCCTCTACTTCTACGTCCTGCACCATAATCCAGGTATCAACCATTGACGAAATCCCTTCATCGCTCGGATTTCGTTCAATTGATCCGACAGTTATTGCAGCGGTAAACAGTACAGTTATCTCCGCGACTTTTAAATAATCTACAAATCTCGTGAGCATGGATCTGATATCACTATTCGGCCCTTCGGTCATTAAGTTTGTAATAGGATCGAGAACAACTACCTGAGGTTTTATTTCATCTATCATTTTTTTAATGGCAATGAAATGCAATTCAAGATTTTGTAAAGTAGGTCTTGAATAATAAAAAGTCAATACCCCAGATTCAACAAACGGATCTAAATGAAGTCCAATGGATCGCATGTTCCTGAGAATCTGGTTTGGAGATTCTTCAAATGCGCAAAAAAGGCATCGTTTTTTATCTTTGCAAACATCATATGCAAATGCAGTTCCTACACTTGTTTTTCCTGTACCGGCTGTTCCTGAGATAAGTATGCTGCTCTCAAGATAATATCCTTTTTTACCCACCATTTCGTCTAAGTCTTTAATGCCAGATGATATTCTTAAAGAACTTGCTTTTTGGTCGAGTACTTCACTCAGAAGTGGAAAAACCGTTATTCCATTTTCATCAATTCTAAAAGGGTATTCATTATTACCATGAAAGGAACCACGGTATTTAACGATCCTTAACCGCCGGGTCGCAATTTGATTAGTTACACGGTGATCCAATACAATTACGCAATCGGCTACGTATTCCTCAATGCCATGGCGCGTAAGAAAATCATTTCCAATCTCTGCGGTAATTATCGCGGTCACTCTCTTTTGTTTTAACCAGGAAAAAAGCCGTTGAAATTCAGACCGTAGTGTCATATAGTCAAGCCCATAAAAAAGTGTATCCAAAGAATCAAGTACTACGCGTTTAGCTTTTACCATATCAATTGCCCGTTCAAGCCTCACAAATAATCCTTCAATACTATATTTCCCGGTTTCTCTTACCTCATCCCGGTTAATTTCAACGTGCTCCAGGTATATTTTATTATCTTCAACATATTTAGTGAGATCATAGCCTAATGATTTTACATTGACTTCCAGCTCCTCAGTTTTTTCTTCAAACGCCATGAATACACCAGGTTCGTTAAACATTGTGATTCCGTTTACAAGAAATTCCATTGCCATTATTGTTTTTCCGCATCCGGTGTTCCCCAATAAAAGTGTGGGGCGATTTTTGGGCAGGCCACCGTTTGTAATGTCGTCCATGCCTTGAATACCAGTTGCTGATTTGGGTAATTTAAGATTGGAACTCTTTGATTTGATAGCTTTTGCCATAAGTTTAAAATTTTACTATAATAAAATTACAGGGTGATTTAGTTGTATGTTTTTAGATGTTTTAATTTGACGAATAATTAATTTGAAAGAAAGGTCAGCGGCATTATTCGTTAACTTCGCGTATTCGTCATCCAGTTCAATGGTGCCTGCTACTCCCATTGTATATTTTTGACCAAAACATGACCGGTTTACGAATATAAACTTTATAGCAGTTAAGAAAAAAGTTATTTTTTGCATTTATTTTTTTACGATGGATTTCCTTTCATTATAGAAAATTAGATTATCAGTGGTATAATATCGAATATGTGTTAAGCTAATATGTATCAATAAAGGGAGGCATTTGTTTACTAATGTTTAAGTTCGATTATATATTAATCATTACCCAATCTAACGCAGCTTGATACGACCAACTATAGCTCGCAAGGGATAAATTATTGACATTTTAAATTACTTAATTTCAAAATGTCCGGGTGCTGACTTTTAAAGTGAAAGTGGATAAACTCATTGGATTTTAAACCTTAGTGGAAAGTGACTTATTGAATAGTTATAACCTTATTACCTTATTAAATGATTGACTATTGTATATTGTAATTATTTGGTAATAAGGTAATAAGGTGGATCATTGATGAGGTTCCTGCTACAAGGTTTGCTGTAGGGATTTAATGTATAAAAGCGCCGGAAAATCAATTCACTTTTTTACTCCTTGCGCAGTATAAGTACACAATGACCGAGTGAAGAAGATAACCCGGGGTGCAAATCTAAATTCCATTCGGAATTATAAACTAAGTTACCCATGATTTAATTATTTAACACTACGCGGAATTGTTTTGGCGGGTAGCAACTATCCAAAGGTTCAATCACACCCTACTGAAATGAAGGAATATGAAATACAAAATACATGGTATAATAAAAAAATTGATATCGATCAATATCCGGCGGTATTAAAACTAATTCGATAATCTAATAGTATGGATAAAAATAAAATAATATGGAATGATGACTGGCATCTACCTTAGAATGCGTGTGATACATTAGGTAGGAAAAATTTAGACGAATTTGCTACAATACACAATATAAGACGTCCTAATGCTGTTGGCTATTACCTTGACTACCTTAGAATATCAGACACATTAGCTCAATAACTTGCAACCAACGGTGAAAATATAGGCAATTTATTTATACTTTTGGCGGTAATATCAAGGAATAAACGAACGCACGACAAATAAGATTTCCCGGGACGCAGAGGTAACGATGAATACCTGGTAAGGTGAAAGGCGCCCTCTAAATCCATATTATTCATTCTTTTTTCTCCGCAATACAATCGCAGCATTTGTTTTTAAATCAGCACTAAAGCGAACATCGTATCTTTTTTCACCAT
>JBDTZL010000221.1:0-5906 GCA_040005125.1 Ginsengibacter sp. | reverse complement strand
GCCCTGAATGTACCTTTTAATACTCTAACCGGGTTGAAAGATGATAAATATAAAGCCGGGTAGGTACCTGCAATCAAACCTGTAATAATACTAAACCCAATACCCAGTAACCAGAATAATGGATTGCCCCATAAGATGGATGTTTTTTTTCCGGCTACATCATTGAAGAAAGGCAGCATAAGTTGTACCAACAGCACTGACAGCACAAATGCGAAAACAGCTACCAGCAATGATTCACTAAAGAACTGTAAGATCAGCTGCGAACGCAATGAACCGACTGATTTGCGAATGCCTACTTCTTTGGCGCGCTTTTCTGAGCGCGCCGTACTCAGGTTCATAAAGTTGATGCAGGCCAGCAGCAATACAAATACACCGATAATACCAAATAACCACACATACTTAATACGTCCTCCAACATTTACTCCATTTTTAAACTCCGAATACAAATGCCATTTACTCATCGGTTGAAGAAATATCTGTGGCCTTTGCTTCAACTCACTTTTATCTATTTTAGCCAGTTTAATGTCTTTGATCTTTGCCGAAATTTTATTTATATCAGCATTATCGGCTACCTGGGTATAACCCATGTAGCAATTGCATCTCCATGGATCAGTCGCATTTTTAAATCCACGGATGTTTGCAAAAAGTTGCCACGGTGTAATAAAAGTTATATCGGCAAATGAAGAATTGTAGGGAAGGTCTTCATAAACACCCGTGACTTTTACATCCTGTGTATTATCAATTTTCATAACCTTACCCAAGGGGTCGGCATCTCCAAAATATGCCTTGGCTGATGATTCGGAAAGTAAAATCGAGGAAGGATCGTTCAAGCCACCCCTTGTACCTCTCAGCATTTTCAGGCTCAGCATTTCAAGAGCCTGTGGTTCAAAAAAAGTACCGCTTTTTGACAACCTTTTTTCACCAAAGGAAAGGATGTGATTTTCATTCCAAGAGGCCATCGAAATGTATTTGAAGTCGCTGCCAAAACTTTTGCGAAGCTCCTCACCCATAGGAAAAGGTATAGTTGTCCCACTCCCCGTTTCTCCGTTCATAGTCGAATTCTGCATTACCTGCGCAATACGGTCATAGTTTTTGAAGTTTTTATTAAACGACAATTCATCATAGATCCAAAGGCCAATAAGGATAGCCACTGCCATACCAATTGCCAATCCGCCAATATTAATGAATGAAGAAACTTTGTTTTTAACGAGGTTTCGGAAAGCGATTTTTAAATAATTTTTTATCATGAAATTTCTATTACTGATTTATGAATAAATGATTTCAGAACCTCACCCCAACCCCTCTCCGAAGGAGAGGGAATTAATCACCTCGGCCACTCTTGTCAGGTTCAGAACCAGATTACTGGTTTAATAATTAAATCTCAAACCAACGAAAGTGATTGAAAATAGCCTATTGACTGACTATTGACCATTCGCCATTCACAACTGACCACTCAATACAATCACTCCATTCGCAGCGACTTCACCGGGTTGGCCATAGCTGCTTTAATGGTTTGAAAACCCAGTGTAAATAATGCAATGATTATCATTATCCCGGCTCCAAGCATGAATACCCACCAGCTTATATTGGTGCGAAATGCAAAATTCCCAAGCCATTTATTCATGCCTAACCATGCCAAAGGCGCAGCAATCACAAACGCAACAATAATGAGCAGCATAAAGTCTTTTGAAATCATTGTTACAATTTGTACAACAGACGCACCCAGCACTTTTCGTACGCCAATTTCTTTGGTACGTTGTGTGGTTGTATAAATAACCAGTCCAAGCAAGCCAAGGCAACTGATAAATACAGCCAGCCCGGTAGCCCACATCAGCAGGCTGGAAATATGTTGCTCTTCGTCGTAAAATTTGGCAATATCCTGATCAAAAAATGCATAATCAAAATCATCGTCGGGGAACATTTCTTTATATGCTTTTTCAATTTTTGCGATAGTGGACTTCCATGCAGTACCTTCTGCATTTTGCGGTTCCAGGGCAATACTAATAGTACGGACACGATCGGTACCATTGGCTATCATGAGGGGTTTGAGAGGTTCATGCAGTGAACGCTCGTTAAAATCTCCTACCACTCCTTTTATAATCACAGCCGCGTTATTATTCCAATACAGGTATTTACCAATTGCCTGCTGTGGTTGCCGAAAGCCAAGAATATGAGCATAGGTTTCATTGATGAGGAACTGGTTGGTTGTATCACCCTGGGTAATGTTATTACCTGCAAGTAATTTAATATGGTATAATTTTATGTAATTGGTATCTGCAATTTTCATATGCACGTCTGTATGTATTTCTTTTTTTCCATCCTTATACTTTACGGTATTACTCCACGTACTGTAGGATGATGGAGGGTTATTGCTTAAGCTGATCATAGAAATACCGGGTATATATTTCAGTTTATCCATCAAAACATATTTGTGGCTTTTTACGGTATCATAATAATTTAAACTAAAGTGTATTATAGCATCTTTTTTATAGCCCATGTCCTTATTAAGAGAATAGGTTATCTGCTTGCTTACAAGAATAGTTGCCATGATAAAAACCTGCGCAATTACAAACTGGGAAATGGTTAATGATTTACGAAGCCATGCATTACGGGTTCTGCCAGTGCCTGCATACGCCTGGTTCTTTAAAACCAATACAGGTTTATATCCTGAAAGAATTATTGCCGGGTAAAAACCTGATAATATGGTAACAACAATGATGAGTAAGATCAGAAAAAGTATTACCCCAGGTTGTTTTATTAAACTGAAATGCAAACCTTCAGGAATAAACCCGGAGAAAGCTTTTAAAATTACCGGAGTTAAAAAAACAGACAGCAGGGTAGCAATAAGGGTAAGAAAAAATGTCTCACTAAGAAACTGGATTATTAATTGTTTTTTAGAGCTCCCCATTGTTTTGCGAATACCGATCTCTTTTGCCCTTTGTGCTGCATGTGCCGTAGAGAGATTTATAAAATTGATGCAACCAAGCAGTAACAGAAAGACTGCGACAGCAAGCAAGCCATATAAAGTTGGTTTATTGGCAAGGGGTAAATCATAGCCTCCATAGTCTGCATTAAAATGAATATCATGTAAAGGTTGTAGTTTATATTCTGTTTTACCATTATCATTAGGATCAGGTGTATGATATTTTTTATACAGATCGTATGCGCCCTTTTCAATTCTTTCAGGGCTTGTGCCCGGGGATAGTTTCACGAGTAATTGCGATGCGGAAGTTGTGTTGTCCCATTGCATCCAGTCTTCGGGTTTTAAACTGGTGCTTTCTAATGTTGCTCTTGATACAAATGTTGAAAATGTGAAGTCAGTATTTTGTTGTATATCTTTTACAATGCCGGTAACAGTTGTACGCACTGTGTCGTTAAAATAAAGCTCTTTACCTATAATTTGTTCAGCAGCCATTTTTGGAAAGTATAACCTGGCATTAGTTTCAGACAATACAGTTTGATAAGGCTTCTGCAAAGATGTTTTTGCCGAACCTGCTATCCATTGATAACCGATAAGGTTGAAAAAATTTTCATCAGCAAAAACAATATTCTTCTGATGCTTAAAAATTACCGGTTCTTTTTTTCCGGCTACAGGTATATTAATTTTTGCATCGTTATCCCATGTACGAAAAGGCACTACAGCGTCAAGGCCGGTAAGTTCCTTTTTTATAGCAGGTCCCACAGGTGAGGTAACACCAGAATTTCGAAACACGTCGCCCGAAAAAACAAAATTGGAAACAACGCGGTAAATGCGATCCCCGTCTTTTTCAAACTTATCAAAAGTAAAATGGTAATTCACCAGCAAATAAATAACCAGTGACGCACTGATGCCAATAGCCAATCCTGATACATTAATGAGTGAAAAAATTTTATTACGCCGGAAGTTTCTGAAAGCAACGATGAAATAATTTTTAAACATGATCTTATATTTTACAATTTCTTCTTTAATAATCTTTAAATTAACGATTTCATTTTGACCATTGATCATTCACCATTCACCATTCACAGGGCAACCGCAAGGGTCGCCCCTACTCAGTTCTCAAACTCTTCACAGGATTTGCCATCGCTGCTTTTATTGCCTGGAAGCTCACAGTTACTAATGTTATAATAAGTGCACCCAGCCCAGAAAAAATAAAAACCCAATATGATATTTCTGTTTTGTAGTCGTATTGTTGCAGCCAATTGTTTAAATAATACCATGCTAACGGAATAGCAATGAAACAGGAAATAATTACGAGCAGCGCAAATTCTTTTGACAGCATTCGCCAGACATTATAGACTGAGGCACCCAAAACTTTGCGTACACCAATTTCTTTTTTACGTTGCTCAGCAACAAATGATGCGAGTCCAAATAATCCGAGACAGGAAATAAAAATGGCTAATATGGTAAATAAAGCTGCAAGATCACCTACACGCTGTTCATCAGAAAATTTCTTCGCATAGTCTTCATCGTTGAAGGTGTAACTGAAAGGTGTACCGGGACCGTATTTTTTAAAAACCGCTTCTATTTTACCCAATGCATCCTTTACAGGCTGGCCCTGTTTTATCCCTGCTATAATTACAATTACATCCTTAGGATCATAAAAGAAAATAGTTGGTCTCACAGGCCTGTAAGGCGATTCCATTATCATATCTTTTATTACACCAATAACAGTGTAATTTTTATTATTGAATTGAATTATCTGCCCCACAATGCCCTGCTTTATACCCAGCAGGTTTACAGCAGATTCATTTAATACCATACCCAAACTGTCCGTTGCAAAGTCCCTGGAAAAATCTCTCCCCTCTTTAATTTTCCAGCCTATGGTTCTGCCAAAATCCTGGGATATGCGTATCGTACCAAAAGTGGGAAGAAAGTTCGGATCTTTTCCCCGCCAGTTAAATCCGGTCTCGGTTGACCATACAGTGGTGATAGGGGTTGACGAAGTTGCCATATTGTCTACAGCGCCGGTTACAAGCAGGTCTTGTCTCAAGGCATCGTAATGTCCTTCCAAATCCGGATATGTCGGATATAGGGTTACGGTGATCAGTCCTTCGCTTTTATAATTTATAGGCCGGTTTTTTGCAAATTGAATTTGTTTGAAAACGATGACTGTACCAATGATCAATGCAATCGAAAAAGTAAATTGAACAACTACTAATACTTTGCGTGGTAACGATGCAAACCTACCTACTCGAAATGTTCCTTTTAAAACTTTTATAGGTTCAAACTTGGACAGGTAAAGTGCAGGATAACTGCCCGAAATTAATCCGGTAATAAAAGTGAATCCTAAAGTAAGCAACCAAAATATTGTACTGCTCCACGGAACGCCCATGTTCTTAGCCGCAAGCTTATTAAACAGCGGCATCAATAAACTAACGAGGACAATAGAAAATATAAAAGAAATAAAAGCAACCAGAACAGACTCACTTAAGAACTGCCCGATTAATTGCCCGCGCAAAGAGCCCACGGTTTTACGAATGCCCACTTCTTTCGCTCTTTTTTCGCTGCGTGCCGTGGAAAGATTCATGAAGTTGATACAGGCGAGCATCAATACAAACACACCGATTATCGAAAACAACCATATAAGCTGAATGCGACCGCCTTCGGGTTTACCATTTTTAAAATCGCTGTACAGCCGCCATTTGTTCATCGGAAATAATACTGCTTGTTCCTTTTCATCGGTAGCGGCAACCTTATGCGTCATTACTACATTTTTTATCTTTTCTGTTTCCTGTTGCATATCTACATTATCTGCGACCTGCACAAACGCCTGGAACGCATGGAAGTTCCATTGTGTTGTTACATTTTTTCCCCACTCTACGGTAATAAATTTTTTCCACGGAAGCAGTAATTTGGTCCCATATAATGTGGAGTTATGCGGAAGATCGTCATACACACCGGCCACTTTATAGTTATCCTTATT
>JBDTZL010000294.1:0-5935 GCA_040005125.1 Ginsengibacter sp. | reverse complement strand
CCTATTTCAATGATTATCGGCGGCCTTGTTTATCATACGTTTGGCCCTAAAAATATTATGCGGGTAGCTGTCGTATGCCACACCATTGGTATTTTAATGACCATTTTTGCCGGTGGGTATACAACCTTGCTTATTTCCACATTCCTGATTGGCATTGGTAACGGATGTACCGAAGCCGCCTGTAATCCTATGATTGCAGACATGTACTCAGGTGTGAAAATGCAAAAAATGCTGGGCAGGTTTCACATGTGGTTTCCCGGGGGAATACTCGTTGGCTCCCTCATCTCCTTCTTCATGACCAGCATGAAATTTGGTTGGGAAGCACAGATGTGGGTCACGATAGTTCCAACCATTATCTATGCTGTTTTATTTTTCGGGAAAACTTTTCCAAAACCACAGTTGGAAGAGGCAAACTCTCTTGCTCAAAACTTTAAGGCAATGCTAAGCCCGGTATATATCTTCCTGTTCTGCTGCATGGCCCTTACAGCTATTTCGGAATTTGGCCCCAGCCAATGGGTAAGTATTATTTTGGGTGCCAGCGGAGCAAATGCAATGCTAATTTTAGCTTTGACATTCGGAGTATCGGCTACCGGCAGATTTTTTGCCGGGCCTGTTGTTGGAGCGTTAGGTCAAACAGGTGTTTTACTTGCGGGAGCGATCCTGGCAACCATAGGCATTTATATGTTCAGCACCGTAACAGGCCCCATGGCATATGTAGCAGCTGTAGTTTACGCTCTTGGCATTTGTTATTTCTGGCCGGTAATGATTGGTTCGGTTGCGCATAGAGTACCCCGTAGCAGTGCCCTGGGCATGTCCATTGTCGGTGGAATAGGCATGTTTTCCAGCTCTATCTTTCAACCGATCATCGGTGGCTGGATTGATAGTGCAAGGGCAGAAAACACTACTAAGGGGCTTACAGGAAGCGCCCTGGACCTGGCAACCGGGCAACATACGTTAATGAAGATGATGACCTTCCCTGCCATATTGATTGTGCTATTTATCATATTTTTCCTCTGGCAAAAAAAATCAAAGACTTCCGCGGAAAGTGAAATGACCATTGCTGCGCATTAATGGTCTTTAAGAACTGCCAGCCCGCAGCACAGCTGTTTTAAGTTGCTGGAAAACAATATCAACCCGTCCCTGGTCCAATGGACGTATAATTTTTTTGCATAAACTTTGTTGTCAAAGTTGCCGCATACATAGCGGAACATCGGCGAGTACATTGTATCTCCTGGTTGACCCCTCATTAATTTATAGGTCATTACTGATCCTTGCAGCAGTTTCCACAATTACTATAAAACAGCATATATTAACAAAAGAGTAATTTTTGCCGGCGTTTAAATTAAACAATGGCTACGCTCAATAACTTACGCATCCTGATAACCCAATTTTTCAATATATTTTTAAAAAAATATTTTACATAAATAATTTCTTGTATTAAAACATAGTACATTTATTAGTCGATAATTACGCCACTTAATAATTGTCAATGAAATTTACGACGCGGTTGCAGCTTTCCTCCATGATGTTTCTTGAGTTTTTTATCTGGGGTGCGTGGTTTGTAACTTTAGGTACATTTTTAAACAGTAACCTTCATGCTACCGGCAAGGAGTCCGGCTCTGTTTTTTCGACCCAATCATGGGGAGCCATCATAGCCCCGTTTATCATAGGACTGATCGCAGACAGGTTTTTCAATGCAGAAAAAATTCTTGCCATATTACACCTGGCGGGCGCCGTGTTAATGTACCAGATGTATAATGCCACTGGGATTACTGCGTTTTATCCTTATGTATTGGCATACATGATTTTATTTATGCCTACCCTTGCATTGGTAAATTCAATTTCTTTTAATCAAATGAAGGATCCTGAGAAAGAATTTTCGAGCATCAGGGTTTTAGGAACTATAGGATGGATTGTTGCAGGATTATTAATCAGTTATCTTTTCCACTGGGATGCTGAAGGTAGTTTGAAAGAAGGCTTATTGAAAAATACTTTTTTAATGGGTTCTATCGCCTCTCTGGTTTTGGGCCTGTTTAGTTTTACTTTACCCAAAACACCCCCAAAGGTAGCACGGGGTACCAAAGTTAAGATCTCCGATATATTGGGCCTGGACGCTTTGAAACTACTAAAAGATAAAAATTTTGCATTATTTTTTATAGCCTCCATCCTCATCTGTATTCCTTTGGCATTCTATTACCAGAATGCCAACCCGTTTCTTTCAAACATCGGGGTTGAAAATCCAACAGGAAAAATGACAATCGGGCAAATATCTGAAGTACTTTTCTTATTGATGTTACCGGTATTTTTCAAAAAATTCGGATTCAAAAAAACTATATTAATTGGTATGCTTGCGTGGGCCATACGTTATGCATTGTTTGCTTATGGAAATGCCGGTGAATTAAGTTTTATGCTGATCATAGGAATAGCATTGCACGGCGTTTGCTACGATTTCTTTTTTGTATCCGGTCAAATTTATACCAATGCCAAAGCCGGCATAAAATATAAGAGCGCCGCACAAGGGCTTATAACACTGGCAACTTATGGCGTAGGTATGCTTATTGGATTTAAAATCGCCGGCCTCATAACAGATAGTTATACAATTTCAGAAAAGGTTTTCAACTGGAGAATGATCTGGATCATTCCATCCGGTATAGCATTGGTTGTATTCTTATTATTTGCAATTTTCTTTAATGATAAAAATGAGAAAGTAATTGATCAAAGTTTAAATATTTAAATTATGGGATTAAAACAAAACAGGAGGACCGTACTCAAAAATATTGCGATGGGCGCTTCAGTAGCTATGGCTGCACCAGCCGTTTCTTTTGCAGAAAATTTCAGAGATAAAAAAAATTATACATTGAAAGGAAATATCAACCATTCGGTTTCGAGGTGGACATTTGGTTATCTTTCGCTGGATGATCTTTGCAAAGCCGTAAAAGATATAGGATTCAATGCCATTGATTTACTGGGCCCGAAAGATTGGCCGCTAATTCAACAACATGGCATTTATAGTTCTATGTGCTATACCGCCGGCGACAATAATTTATACAATGGATTGGACAATCCAATTTATCACAACCAACTTATAAAAGAATACCTCGATGTAATTCCAATAATGGCGAAAGCAAAATACAAAAATCTTATCTGCTTTAGCGGCAAGCGCGAAGCCCTGGATGATGAAACAGGAATGAAAAATTGTATGGAGGCATTGAAGAAGATTTTACCTTTTGCAGAAAAAAATGGAGTTACCATGGTGATGGAACTGTTAAACAGCAAAATTGATCATAAAGATTATATGTGCGACCGTGTCGAATGGGGCGCCGAATTATGCAAACGTATCAGCTCGGAAAATTTTAAATTATTATTTGATATTTATCATATGCAGATCCAGGAAGGGGATATTATAAGAAACATAAGGGATTATCATCAATATATTGCTCATTATCACACCGGTGGCATACCCGGAAGGCATGAGATAAACAATACGCAGGAATTATATTACCCCGCAGTAATGAAAGCAATAGTTGAAACCGGCTTTAAAGGTTATGTAGCGCAGGAGTTTATGCCAACATATCCTGATAAGTTAGATTCATTAAGAGAGGCGATTAAGATTTGTGATGTGTGATTGCGATGTACGGTGTACGATGTAAATGCAACCGGCAATAAGCAAGAGGCAAATAAACTTATGAACCTATCAACTTATCAACTTACGAACTATTAACCTATCAACCAATAAACCTATCAACCAATAAAACCTTCAAAATAAAAATCATTTCCTATGGCAGAAAATACATTTGACGCAATTGTTATTGGCTCGGGGATTTCAGGTGGCTGGGCGGCAAAAGAACTTACCGAAAAAGGTCTGAAAACTCTTATGCTCGAAAGAGGAAAAGATATCGTGCACGTAAAAGATTATGTAAATGCAACCAAGGGCCCATGGGAATTTCCTCACCGTGGCGGCCGCACCCAACAAATGATAAGAGATTACCCGGCCTTAAGAAGGGATTACCCGCTTAACGAAACAAATCTTGACTGGTGGGCCAGTGATAAAGACAGCCCTTACACAGAAATAAAACGCTTTGATTGGTTCAGGGGCTATCATGTAGGCGGGCGCTCACTCTTGTGGGGCCGCCAAAGCTATCGCATGAGTGATTTTGATTATGAGGCCAATGCTAAAGAAAATATTGCCGTTGACTGGCCGATTCGTTATAAAGATATTGCGCCATGGTACGACTATGCTGAGAGGTTTGCCGGCATCAGCGGTTCAAAAGAAGGATTGCCTCAGTTACCCGATGGGCAGTTTTTGCCACCAATGGATATGACCTGTGTTGAAAAAGATGTCTCTGCCCGCATTAAAGAACATTATAAAGGGGCACGCACGATGATCATCGGCCGGGTAGCCAACATTACCGTAGAGCATGAAGGAAGGACCGCCTGCCAGTTTAGAAATAAATGCTGGCTGGGTTGCCCGTTTGGCGCATATTTCAGCACACAATCATCCACACTGCCCGCGGCCGTAAAAACCGGCAATTTAACAGTGAGGCCATGGTCTATTGTCACAAAGATTTTATACAATAAGGATACTAAAAAAGCCACCGGTGTGGAAGTATTGGACGCGGAAACCAATAAAACATACCAGTACTTTTCAAAAATTGTTTTTCTGAATGCTTCCACGTTAAATAGCGCATGGATATTGATGAACTCTGCTACAGATGTGTGGCCTGATGGCCTCGGCAGCAGCAGTGGCGAGCTTGGCCATAACATTATGGATCATCACCTGGGCGTGGGCGCCCAGGGAATGGTTGAAGGATATGAAGACAAATATTATTACGGAAGGCGGGCCAATGGTATTTATATTCCCCGTTACCGGAATTTATTCGGGGATAAAAGAAACTATCTCCGCGGTTTTGGTTACCAGGGAGGAGGCGCCCGTTCAGGCTACAGCCGTTCTGCCGAGGAATTAAGTATAGGTGGCGATTTTAAAGATGCATTAACTGAGCCTGGATCATGGACAATGTCAATAGGTGGGTTTGGCGAAACATTACCCTATCATGAAAATAAAGTAACATTGGATAAGTCCAGGAAGGATAAATGGGGATTGAATATTCTTGCCATGGATATAGAGTATAAGGAAAATGAGAAGAACATGCGCAAGGATATGCTGGAAGATGCAAAGGAAATGCTGGAAGTTGCCGGAGTAAAAAATGTGACAGGAAGGGATGGCGATGGCACTTTGGGAAGAGGTATACACGAAATGGGCTCAGCACGAATGGGTTTGGATCCTAAAACGTCTGTACTTAATAAATGGAACCAGGTATGGGACGCACCTAATGTATTTGTGACCGATGGCTCATTTATGACATCCTCGGCCTGCCCGAATCCATCGTTGACTTATATGGCAATGACTGCGAGAGCCGCCGACCATGCAGTAAGCGAATTAAAAAAACAAAACATCTGAACCATTCTTTTGATTCTTTAAAATATAATAAATGAGTGAAGACAAAGAACTTACCGGCCCGGGTTTTTCACGCAGGAAATTTATCAGGAATACGGCAGTAACCGCTGCCGGATTTATTATTCTTCCGCGCCACGTTTTAGGAGGCAAAGGATATGTTGCTCCCAGCGACCGTTTAACGATCGCAGGCATTGGCGCCGGCGGAAAAGGACAGAGTGACATAGCCAACTTCTTTAAAAGTGGCAAGGCTGATATTGCTTTTCTTTGTGACGTAGATGATAACAGGGCTGCTACGACGGTTAAAAATTTCCCCAAGGCAAAATATTATAAAGACTGGCGGGAAATGCTTGACAAGGAACACAAAAATTTTGATGCCGTGTCGGTGTCCACCCCGGATCATACTCATGCAGTAGCAGCTTATTCAGCTATGCAACTTGGCAAGCATGTATATGTTCAAAAACCTTTAACCCACGATGTGCA
>JBDTZL010000211.1:0-5961 GCA_040005125.1 Ginsengibacter sp. | reverse complement strand
CCAATTATCAGGTATCAGGCATCAAGCCCCGAAAGGATTACATTTTTTGCAAAAGCGTACATACTTTTTTAAATAAAGTAACGTTTTAGGTAAATATGATCATGAATGATGTAAGTCATGTAATGAAGTATATAACATAATTTACCTGGCGCCTTTCACTTTAAACTAATAATCCTATCCGAATGATAAAATCTTCTACCCTTTATGTAATTATTATGTTCGCCTGCATGAATGCCAGCAGCTTACCAACCATACATTCCTTTTATTACAGCCCTTCTTCAGGAGAACAAATAAGAAGTAATTTATATGCTGTAGCGGCTGATACCAGTACCATTTTACTGGATGGTGACCTTACCCAGTATGATCCATCTTTCACCGATGCTGTTGACGGCATGGACGCCAGGAAAATGAGTAATTTTTCTGAAAACCTTGGGATGGTACGGGGAAATACAACCCTGGTTATTGAAAGAAGGCATACTATAACTGTTACCGACACCATATTTTATAAATTATGGAATACCCATCAACAGCTTTACCAATTAGAGTTTATTACCAGCAACCTCGACCATCCCGGACTTGTCGGGTACCTGGAAGACACCTACCTTCATACATCTGCTACTATAAATCTGAATGGTGCCAACAATATAAATTTCTCTGTTAATTCCGACCCTGCCTCATCTGCGATATACCGCTTTCAAATAATTTTCGCAAGCGCCGAATCAGCAGTCCTGCCACTTACTTTCACTTCTGTAAAAGCTTACCAGCAAAATAATACTATCAGCGTTGAATGGAAAACAGAGAATGAAAAGAATATGAAGGCATATAATGTTGAAAAATCTATTGATGGCAACCGCTTTAACAGCGTATCAGGTATTACTGCGAATAATTTCCCGGTAAATAATTATAGCTGGACCGATGCATACCCCACTGATGGGTATAATTATTATCGCATACGCAGTACAGATATTAATGGTGAAATAAAGTATAGTGAAGTCATAAAAGTCCTCCCTTCAAAGGCAACGGGTGATATAAAGATATTCCCCAATCCTGTAACTGATAATACAATTCATCTTCAGATTGGAAATCAGCCAGGTGGTCTGTACGAATTAAGATTGGTAAATAAATCCGGGCAGTCTGTTATGATAAAACAAATTCATCATGCCGATGGCACCAGTACAGAAACTATCAGGCAGGCGCAACTTATTCCCAAAGGGATTTATCAATTGGAAATTACCAAGCCCGATGGAAGTAAAACGAATATTAGTTTGGTGTATTAGGCAAGCCTGGAAGCAAGCCAATGTCTTTCAGGCAATATGGATCTCTCCGTATACCTGCCAGACCCCCGGACTCCGGATATCTGATACTGTTTTTGATATAAAATTTGATACAACAATTTATTAAAAGAAATGATAATAATTAACTAATAATAATGAGTACTACCAGCGAAATAAATTAACTTAGCGTTTTATTTGCCGTCTATGAGAATACATTTGAAAAATTTCCTTTTATTAAGCGCTTTAACGGCTATTTTAACCGTCCTGCCCACCTTGGTTCACGCACAGTTAGGTGATCCGGGTTGTGACCCACTGGACCCGGCCTGCCCAATTGATGGAGGCTTAAGTTTCCTGCTCGCAGCTGGGGTTGGTTATGGCGTTAAAAAAGTTCGGGATGCCCGCAAAAAACTAAAACCTGCTCCCCAGGTTTAATTTGAGTTCCCCGCTTTGGTTTTCAACATATACGATCGCTATATCATCTGAACGATATTTAATTATTTTTAGTTAAATTTGCATTCCTCTAAATTATGAAGCGGGCAAGACGTTGATTGCTATTGAAACCGTTTATGCAAAATTTACTTCCAGCAAATTCTCCTATAAAAATTAACAAATATCCTGGGTCAAAAGATATTTTGAATCAAAAGAAGATTGCTATATTTCATAAAACCGTTATTTTAAATTTTCTCAAAGTCGCGATCTTTTTTAGCCTGTTTTTCTTTATATTTTCATCCTGTACCTCCACAAAAAAAAATATCTATTTTCAAAGCCTTCAAAAAGATACCACACTCAGGAATTTAGTTTCCAAAAATTACGAACCTAAAATCCAAAAGAATGATTTGCTTGGCATTGTTGTTACCAGCCTGAGTCCCGATATTGCTTTTTACAACACGCCTCAGAATTCTGCCGGCCCAAATGCCGGTCCTTTAAACGGATATTTAGTTGATGAAAACGGCAATATCTCTTTTCTAAAAATCGGGATTTTGCATGTTGAAGGAATGACCAGGAAGGAATTAAAAGACACCCTTGAAAAAAATCTCACCCCTTATTTGAGAGAGGTGATTGTTAACGTGGGGTTCTTAAACCGGCATGTTACCATACTGGGTGGTATAACCGCCCAGGTTATTCCTCTTGTTAATAACAATATGACCATCCTCGACGCGTTAGCTACAGGAGGCGATATTGGAGAAAAAGGTAGGAGTGACAACATTCTTGTTATAAGGGAAAAGGACGATTCCAAAGAATTCAAAAGGCTGAACCTGGCCGATAATTCAATATTTTATTCGCCATATTTTTACCTGCAGCCAAATGATATCGTATATGTAGAGCCGGTGAATATAACAGCTAATCATACAGCACAAATTATTAGTTATGTTACTACAGGCATCACTTTTTTAATTTTTATTCTAAACCTGATATTAAAATAATCTGCATTTATTAAGACAGAGATGGACGAAGATCAATTTTTTAAGGAGCAAACAGATACCAATATCTTTAAGCAGGTAATTCATAAATACATTCCCTTCTGGCCATTATTTTTGATTACAACTTCTATTTGTATGGCTGTGGCATATGTTGACCTCCGGTCGCAGGTTCCTGTTTTTGTGGCTTCCGCAAAAGTACTGCTTAAAGATCCGCAAAAAGGGGGCGGAGACTCCAAAGTATTGGACGCCTTAAATATTTTCAGTGAAAAGAAGATTGTGGACAATGAAATTGTAGTGCTCCGTTCTAATAACATTATGCAGGAAGTTGTGAAAGAACTCGATTTGTATGCCATAGTGTATAATAAAGGGAATGTAAGAATTGAAGAGTTGTATAAATCTAATTCACCGGTGTCTTTTGTTGCGCTCAACAAAGAAACATTCAATTTGTCGGAAAAATATTTTTTTAAAGTTGACTGGAAAAAACAGGTAGTGGAAATAGACAATAAAGAAATACCCTTCGACTCCACGGTTATATTGGGCAATAATGTTGTACGGCTCGTTGTTAACCACGATTACAATCCCAGTGTTATTGGTAAAAATTATTTTGTACAGTTTGCCCCGCCTCCCGGCGCCGCGGGTTCTATCATACCGGGCCTGGGTGTTAGCCCCTTGTCCTTTTCATCTACCGTATTGAACCTGAATTTAGAAACACCGGTTCCTGAAAAAGGCAGGGATATACTCAATAAGCTTTTTGAAATTTATAACCTCGATGCTATAGACGATAAGAACCAGATTGCTGAAAAAACACTCCGGTTCATTGATGACAGGCTTGAGATAGTTGCAGGACAATTGGACAGCGTTGAAAGAAATATCGCTGGTTATAAATCAAGCGAATCCGTTGTTGATCTCAGTACACAGGCGGCTGCTTATTTAAGTAAGGTGACGGACCTTGATAAACAAAACAGTGAAATTGAACTCAGGATGGATTTGCTGAATGATTTGAATAATTATGTCCGCAATAAAGGCGACAAAACCGGTACGGTTCCTTCGCTGTTGTTACTTTCTGACCCTACTTTATCAGGATTATTGGATAAATTATATACTGCAGAAAAGCAGGCAGCGTCTTTACAGAATGTAACCGGTGAAAAGAATGATGCGATACTGCTTGCCAATGAGGAAGTGAGCCGCATTAAGCGCGATATCCTGGAAAATATGGACAATATTAAAAGTAGCCTTCAAATGGAGAAGAACCAGGTGGATGGTCAAATAGCACAGAACAATTATTTGCTTAGAGGCATTCCTCAAAAGGAAAGAGCTTTTTTAAATATCAGCCGCCAGCAGGAGATCAAAAATAATATTTATACATTCCTGCTACAGAAAAGAGAAGAAACCGCATTGTCTTCTGCATCCACTTCTGCAGACTTACGGGTGATAGAATCACCTACTTCTTATGGTCCTATCAGGCCGGTAGGCAAAAACTTTTATCTTGCAGGCCTTGTAATCGGGTTATTGTCTGCAGCGTTCCTGGTTTTACTGAAAGAAGTATTTAGCCGCAGGGTATTATTCCGTTCAGAAATTGAAGACAAAATTAAGATACCCATTGTGGGAGAAATTGTGCAGGTGAAGGGAAAAGACCCTATCGTGATAAGGGATGGGAAACGCACTGTAATTGCTGAACAATTTCGCTCCGTAAGAACCAATCTCGCCTTTATGGGCCTTAATGAAAATCACAATACTTTAATGATCACTTCCAGCGTTTCGGGGGAAGGTAAAAGCTTTGTTGCCATTAATCTTGCCATAAGCCTTACACTAACCGGGAAAAAAGTAGCGCTCATGGAGATGGATCTTCGTAAGCCCAAGTTAAGTAAGATTCTCAATGTGAAGAAAATTCCGGGTATATCCAATTATCTTGTTGATAAAGCGCTTCTGGATGATGTTATCAAGGCTACGGAGATACCTAATCTATTTGTAATTTCTGCGGGGCCAATACCCCCTAATCCTACTGAATTGATACAAGGCGAAAATTTCCGCATGTTGATAGCCGAACTTAAAAAAAGATTTGATTATATAATTATGGATACGGCGCCCGTATCGCCGGTTACTGATGCTCAGTTGTTGCAGGAATATGCCGATATTAACCTCTTTGTAATAAGACATGCTGTAACACCGCGTGTTTTCCTCGCGATGATTGACAGCCTCAATAAGCAAAAGAAATTTAAAAATATGTGTGTGCTTTTTAATGGGTTGAAACCACGGGGATTTCATATTTACGGATATGGGTTTGGTGGATATGGAAATGGTTACGGTTATGGTTATGGTTATGGTTATGGTTATGGAGGAGAGTATGGAGGCGGTTATTACATGGAAGAGAAATTGGGAATCAGGTCGGTTTTCAATAGTCTTTTCCGTAGAAAATAAGAAGCAGGAAAAATCAGATCCATGCCAAAAAAAATTACTTCAGTTTCGTATGTGACTGAGGAATAGCGAAGCTATGGGGACGCAATGCATTGGGAGACGCAATACATTGGGAGACGCAATTCATTGGGAGACGCATTGCATTGAGAGACGCATTGCATTTGGAGACGCAATGCATTTGGAGACGCAATGCATTTGGAGACGCAATGCATTTGGAGACGCAATGCATTGCGTCTCTACGTTGAACATTAAAAATTAATCACGGAAATTTGAACATATTTAAAAAATGATTCCATCAGATAATTTAAAAGACGAACAAAATACCTGGTACGCTCTTTATACCCGTCCAAGATCGGAAAAAAAAGTGGCAGAATATCTCCTTGAAAAAGGAATAGAACATTATTGCCCCCTGAATAAAGTTACCCGCCAATGGAGCGACAGAAAAAAAGTAGTGCTTGAGCCCGTTTTCAAAGGTTATGTTTTTGTGAAGCCCGGGAATACCAAAAAATGGGAGATCAAAAAAATTCCGGGCATCGTCAATTTCGTTTACTGGCTTGGTGAACCAGCGCCCATACGTGAAGGAGAAATTAATATAATAAAGAAATTCCTGCATGAATTTAAAGATGTTCATGTTGAGAAAAAAGGCTTCATTGTAAACAATACAGTAAAGATCACCCAGGGTCTTCTTATGAATTATGAGGGCATTGTAATTGAAGTATTCGGTAGCCGTGCAGTTGTAAAAATCGACACGCTGGATATTCAATTGAGCGCGCATTTTGATAAGAAGAATTTGGAATTGGTTGAAGCCTCACCCCAACCCCTCTCCTTTAGAGAGGGAACTAACTTACCAT
>JBDTZL010000088.1:0-1805 GCA_040005125.1 Ginsengibacter sp. | reverse complement strand
GGATACCGGATACCGGATACCGGATACCGGATACTGTGTTCTGGCTAACCATCCACTCAGAATATAAAACAGACCCCGGAAACTCCTTTTTCACAAAGACAAGATTTTCTGCGTCTATTTCATGAGGAGCAAATATGAATTTTATTTCAGGATGCTGCTTTACAAAATGAACCCATTCGGCTTCATCGTCTTCCCAGGTACTCCCTGCAACAATCACCTTGCCGGTATCGCAAAAGCGGACAATACCCGGGATGTCAGTAAAGTTTTCGGCGATATTGATCACACGATCACATCTTGTATCTCCTGAAACGGTAATTTTTTCTGCCGGAATTAGTTTCTGTAAATAATCTTTCGAAGCAGGTTCCTGTACAAAAAAATGAGTAAATGTCATCAGCATATTTTGCCAGAATTTTCCATACCATTTAAAAAATGGCTGGCTTTTTCTATATACTCCTGAAATAAGTAAAACAGGAATATTCTTTCTCTTTAATTCCTTTAGATAGTAAAACCAATATTCATATTTTATCCAAAGTACCAGGTCAGGTTTTAAGATATCAATAAGCTTTTTTGCATGTGAAGGAGAATCCATAGGCAGGTAATAAACCTGTTTGAAATCTTTATCATTACGGGCAATTTCATGTCCTGACGGAGAAAAAAAAGTTATTACAATAGAAACCCATGGGAAATTATCTTTTATTTCTTTTAATACAGGCCTGCCCTGTTCAAATTCACCCAGGCTTGCGCAATGCATCCACACCGTCTTTTGTTGTTGGGGTTGGTAAGTTTTTTGCAGATTTTTAAGAAGTTTTTTCCTTCCATTAACCCACAGTTTTGCTTTTTTATTCCATGGCGAAGCAATATGAATGCCCGCTGAATAAATTGCAAGAAAGAGATTGTAAAGTATGATCAATCTGTTCTGTTTTCATACAAATCTAATTTCTTCCAAAGAAATAGTAGCCCGATAATTTCAAATTTCCTTTTCCTTTATCAATTACTATCTTTGCGGCCTTTAAAAATAAGTATTATGAGGCCGATCCGCATGGTTGATTTAAAGCCGCAGTATTATAAAATAAAAGATGAAATAGATAAGGCAATGCTGGATGTTTTAGACAGTACGGTATTTATCGGCGGGCCGCAGGTGAATTCTTTTGCGAAAAATCTTTCTCAATACCTGGCAGTAAAACACGTAATACCTTGTGCAAATGGTACAGATGCATTACAGATTTCTATGATGGCCCTTGGCTTTCAGCCTGGCGATGAGGTAATTACGCCTTCTTTTACTTATGTGGCCACCACCGAGGTGATCGCCCTGTTACGACTGAAACCGGTTTTCGTCGAGGTGGATACCAAAACTTTTTGCCTGGATGCCGAAGCAGTAAAGAAGGCAATAACGCCGGCAACCAAAGCAATTGTTCCCGTTCATTTGTATGGCCATTCGGCCGATATGGATGCGATAATGGAGATAGCCCGTGAACACAATTTATACGTAATAGAAGATAATGCCCAGGCAATAGGAGGTGATTATCATTCTAAAGATGGTACAACAAAAAAAGCGGGGACAATAGGTACAATTGGTTGCACCTCATTTTTCCCCAGTAAAAACCTGGGCTGTTATGGGGACGGTGGCGCCATTTTTACCAACGATGACATACTTGCTGAAAAATTGAAGATGGTTGCCAATCATGGGCAAAAAACACAATATTACCATGAAGTTGTCGGTTGCAATTCAAGACTCGACGCATTGCAGGCTGCAATATTAAATATCAAATTACCGTTGTTGGATGGTTATATTGACGCAAGAAGGA
>JBDTZL010000368.1:0-5984 GCA_040005125.1 Ginsengibacter sp. | reverse complement strand
GATAGAGTCACCTGTTTCTAAATAGTCAAAGATTTATAGTAGTCCCTCATGTCCCGTATTTGCAATCATTACCCTGAAAATCCTAAATTTGTCAAGATAATTTTGCATGAGCAAGCCATGTAGATTATTGAAAGGTTCTGCAAAACATCGACAAAAAAATTAAGTAATTGGTTTTTTAGACGATACAAAGTTTAGACAAATCCGCCCGGGACCTCTTTATCTTTATCCGTTTTTACGTCGTTTTATATAAGATGACGGTGCAATCAAATCTAACAATAGTCTACTATTTACTTTTTCACTTCAAAAGCAAGCAGTACATTTCCGGCTTTTTCTCCAAATTGCGCATAGCCTGAATTTACATACAACATTCCATCAGCCGTTACAGGAGCAGGACTATCAATGGATCCACCATTACCATCAATGCCGTTAACGGTTTTATATTTTTGTATCGTATTGTAATCCCATAACACAACGCCATCAGTTGTGGAGTATGCTCTTATATGACCGTCATTGCTTCCGGCAAACACAACTCCGGGCACCGCTGCAGGCGCGGAAGAATTAGCAGCGAGATAACTCTCTTTTCCGGGCACAGCAGGCGCCGCCGCACTCCAAACTACTTTGCCTGTAATGACGGTCAATGCATAAATACCCGGTGAAGCGTGCCTGGTTGTATCATCAGGATCAAGTGCCAATGTATTATCCGCATTGGCTGCATAAACATTTTTTCCGTCGGTGGCCATTCCCCAATGTATTCCACCTAATGCGCCACCTTTACCAATTCTCGTTTTCCAAAGTAAGTTGCCATCATCGGGTGATAAAGCATATACAACTCCTGCTTTTTGTCCAACAAGTAAACGTTGTTTGCCGTCTTGACCCGTTACTAAAATTGGGGCCATACCAAAATCCAGGTCTCTTCCTTTATTTCCCGGGCAATTAACAAGCACAGGACATGCAAGGTTCCATGCATCGTGTTGTGTAGCCTGGAAGTTCCATACCAATTTACCTGTTGACATATCAAGCGCCTGGATGGCATCGCTGGTATTGGTTGCGGGCAAAGTATAATTTTCGCCGGTGCCGATATATAAAAGATTTCTTTTAGCATCAACAGAAGGGCTGCACCAAACGGGTGCGCCTGCCGGTCCATAAAAAGATTTGCCATTGCTTTTCTTTCCCTGGGCAATTGCTGTGTCTGTAATCACGCGGTGATACCAAATGAAGTTGCCTGTTTTAATATCAAGTGCAGCGACCCCACCTGAAGAAGTGCAACAATTATAATTTGAATCTGCAGCCACTGCAACTTCTACTGAACTGATGGGCACAAATATTTTTTCCCCATATACTACAGGTGTGCCGGTGTTCATTGCCAGCGGATCTACACCTGCTCTTACACTCCATAATATTTTACCCTTCTTTACATCAACTGCGTAAGTGTTTGTTGAGCCATCCACAAAATATGCAGTAACATTATTGCCTTCCTTGTTCACTATGATACTGCTTCTTAGCCCTGTAGCTGCTGTTACATGCCAGCCGATCTTTCCCGTCTTCCTGTTTAATGCATACACTTCGCCGTTCTGGCTGCCAACGATCAACCAGTCGCCAACAAAAGCGGGTTTGCAGCGCACATCACTTTCATCAGGAAAAGCAAAGCTCCATTTTAATTGAAGAGTGCTTACATTTTGCGGCGTGATGCCTGCCTGTTGCGTTGTTCTGAAACCGGTGCCTTCAGGATCGCCGCCCCAACCTGAATAATCATATAAACTGTCGCCATTGTTTTCTAATGAAAAATGTGTGTATGCTTCATCCGGCATCACTACGGTTTTCAGCATCTTATTGGTGATGTATTGTGCGACAGCTTCTCTTTGTTCCTGAGTAAGACTGCTTGCCTGCTGACGCATTTTTCCATTGTCCAGTGCATTAAGAATTACTTTGGGCTCCATTGCGGAAAATGCTCCAGGGGAAGGTGCTTTTGGATAGGCCGGGTTTCCATGACATGCCTGGCAGTTTGTTGTAAACACTTCTTTGCCCATAGCCCTGATTGCTATGGTATCTGTCTTTCGATTGTCGGTATTATGCGGTCCATTATTACATGAATTAAAAGCGATGCAACAAATAATTCCCGGTAACAATAAATAAAACCCTGAATAGAGATTATGTATCATGGTTAAGATTTTTTTATGTATAAGTGACGGCAGGCGGAAGCTCTTATACAAATGTAAATCAATAATAGATTTGTGCATTATCTGTACGGCTTTATGGAAAGCAAGGGCAGAAAGGGCCGGAAGCAAACTTTCCGATCCCGGTGCACCACTCATAAACGGAAAACGTTTGACTGCGAAAGGTTCTTCAACCCCCAAGCGACAGGGAAGTGGCCGGCTATTCAATGCTTGAAGCCGAAGATTTGGAAGAAGTGTTGGAACTTCTCCAGGGGCCGTCCGCATTTATCCGGATGGCATCCGGAAGCAACGATAGAAATTTACAAGACAATGTTCATGCCCGGAGTGTAGTTGTTCATTGCCTGGAATCAAAGCTTTCAGGTTAAAACTGCGAGTTCTTAGCAGGCGTTGTTTAGTCTGCTATTATCAGATGCTGGAAATCGAAAAGAATCTTGCTAACGATAGCCGGGGCCAAAATTTGTAATCATTCCAGGCATAGCAAGGAAACTATTAAAGCTTTATAAAACTTATTCCATCGTAACGTCTGCGGTATTTACATAACCTTTTTCAGTCCTTTTTTTTGAAAGGGGCTATGATTTTATTTCTCCTGCAAATATATATGCCAAAGTGTTTTTTTCAATAAGAGTACAATCGTATACTTTTAATGATTTTTAATAATTCATTTAGTTACGCTATGTTCAAACATTCATTCCAAACAATATTACTGGCAACCAGCTTTTTATTTACCAGTTTTGTAGTTGCCGCACAACAGGTAACCGAGCCAAAAAGCGCTGAAGAATGGTCCAGGCCTTACGAGCCGTTCAGAATAGCCGGCAACTTGTATTATGTAGGAACGTTCGACCTTGCCAGTTATCTCATTACCACTACGCAGGGAAATATTCTTATTAATACCGGGCTGGCTGCTTCTGCGTCGCAGATTAAGCATAATACCGAAAAGCTGGGTTTTAAATTTGAAGATATAAAAATACTGCTGATAACACATGCTCACTTTGATCATGCAGGTGCGATGGCTGCGATAAAAAAAATGACGGGAGCTCAATTGATGGTGGATGAAAATGAAGCAACAGTGCTCGCAGACGGAGGCATTTCTGATTATGCGCTGGGCGCCCATGGCCGAAGTTTTACACCTGTAAACGCAGACCGTTTATTACATGGCAATGATACCATCCGATTGGGCAATATGCAGCTGGTGATGTTGCACCATCCGGGGCATACAAAAGGCTCGTGCAGTTATATCTTTGATGTGAAAGATGACAAAAGATCTTACAGGGTGCTGATAGCAAATATGCCTTCCATTATAATCGATAAAAAATTCTCAGAGGTAACGGCTTATCCCACCATTGCTGAAGATTATGCCTACACTTTAGCAAACATGAAAAAACTTTCATTTGATATATGGGTAGCCTCCCATGCAAGCCAATTCAACATGCATGATAAACATCATCCGGGTGACGGTTATAATCCTGGTGCATTCATTGACAGAGCTGGCTATGATGCTGAACTCAACGAACTGCAAAAGCGATACGACAAGAAAATAAAAGATGATTAAACGACACCAAAGGTCTTACTAAACTAAGTTTGCAACTTCGTGGTCAAATAGACCGGTAAAATTTTGTTATTAGTCAACAGTCCGTAATCTTTTTTTTAAACTTTATAATTATCCGATGAACTATTCAAACAAAAAAATAAAAAACGCGATTGTAATTTTCACCCTGTTTTTTTCTAATGTACTTAGTGCACAGGTCACCATTGAAAATTTTTTGTCAGTACCATTTCCCACTGAGCTGAAAAGTTCTGCAGATGGCAAACATATAGCCTGGGTATTTAATGACCAGGGCATAAGAAATTTATTTGTGGCAGATGCGCCTGATTTTAAACCCAGGAAGTTAACCAATCATATAACCGACGATGGAATTGATATCAGCTCAGTAAATTTTACGCCTAATGGAAATCAAATTTTGTTTACAGAAGGCAATCCAAATAATGACAAAGGCGAAGCAGCAAATCCGGCATTATTGCAAATAAAAACAGAACGCATTGTTTGGATCGTAAGTACAAACGGGGAAATGCTGAAAAAAATAGGTACTGGTGACAATGCAGCAGCATCGCAGGATAATAAAACCGTTGCATTTATTTCGAAGGGAGAAATCTGGTCCATATCATTAGACTCGGCAGAAAAATTAATTGAAACACGGGGAAGTCTTGGCAGCATTCGTTGGTCTCCTGATGGAACCAAATTGGCATTCATCAGCAATCGTGGCAGTCATTCTTTTGTAGGCGTCTATGACATGATACATAAAACAGTCAGTTATCCGGATCCTTCCGTCGATAAAGACATTGAACCTGTATGGTCTCCCGACGGTAAGAACATCGCTTTTATACGAACACCTAACAACAAAGACAGATTGCCTTTTACAGAAGAAAGGACAGGAAGTCCATGGTCTATCCGTTTATTAAATATTGAAAATGGAATCTCAAAGGAAATATGGAAAGCTCCACCAGGGCAGGGCAGTGTGCTTTTTCATGAATTGCCTAACACTGATAATCTCTTATTATGGGCGGCAGGTGATCAGTTGGTCTTTCCTTCCGAAAAAGATGGCTGGTTACATTTGTATTGTTTGGATATTCAAAACGGGAATACTCATTTACTTACACCAGGGAATGGCGAAGTTGAAAATGTAATTTTAAGTAATGACAGGAAGACCATCATTTATACAACTAATATCAGTGATACGCACCGTCGCCATATCTGGAAAGCAAGTATTGTAAATGGCACGCCCGTACAACTTTCTGCGGGCACAGGTATTGAATGGTCGCCTGCACTTACGCAGAGTGGTATTGCAGTTTTGCGCTCTACTGCTACTGCACCTGGCTGGCCCTGTATAATAAAAGAAAATGGTGACATAAACAAGATCGCTGCCGATATGTTCCCTGCTTCTTTCCCTGAGAAATCATTGGTCGTTCCTTCAGATGTTATATTTCACGCAAAGGATGGTATGCTTATTCATGGGCAACTTTTTTTACCACCGGATTACAAGGCAAATAAAAAATATCCTGCGTTGCTTTTTTTTCATGGAGGTTCCAGAAGGCAAATGCTCCTTGGTTTTCATTACATGGATTATTATTCCCATGATTATGCAATGAATGAATACAATGCCTTGAATGGCTATATAGTTCTCTCGGTGAATTATCGTAGTGGTATTGGCTATGGCTTAAATTTTAGAGAAGCTTTGCATTATGGCGCAAATGGCGGCAGCGAATATAATGATGTAATAGGTGCGGGCTTGTACATGAAGAACAGGCCGGATGTAGATGCAAAGCGTATCGGGTTGTGGGGCGGCTCATATGGAGGTTACCTCACTGCCATGGGACTAGCTCAAAACTCAGATGTATTTGCATGCGGTGTGGATATTCATGGTGTACATGACTGGAGTGACGAATTAAAAAATTGGGTGAAAGACTATGACCCTTCAACCCGTGCCACATTCGCAAAAATCGCTTATAAATCTTCTCCGGTTAATTTTTTAAAAGGGTGGCGCTCACCTGTATTATTTATTCATGGGGATGATGATCGCAATGTGCCTTTTGACCAAACTGTAAACCTGGTAGAAAAATTAAGGGATCAAAACACTTATTTTGAAGAATTGATTTTCCCTGATGAAGTACACATGTTTTTGTTGCATAGTAATTGGCTAAAGGCGTATCATGCAAGTATTGATTTTTTTAGAAAACGATTAAAGTAATGATCACGTTTTAATACTTCGATAAAAAAGGTTAAAACAAAGAAGGAAAATTAAAAACGGTTAAATA
>JBDTZL010000054.1:0-20224 GCA_040005125.1 Ginsengibacter sp. | reverse complement strand
GGGAGGGAGGTACCCCTCTAAAATTCCCAAATCGTTTATTGAGATTTGAGCAAAAAATTCAGCGTATTCTGCATGAAAATGTGGTGGTACATGATCGCCAAAATATATTTTAATCAGAATACCGTAAAAACTGCTTATCACCGGCATATTCGGAAAAAGTTTTATTTATCAACGTCAAATAAAAGGCATCGGGGTCCATATCAATCCCTTCATTCCATTTAATTTTTTTGTCATTAGTTAATTCGAACAACTTAAAATTTTTATCATCATCCCAATAACTAAATACACCTTTTCCCTTCCATTTGCTCAAATCAATAACACCCTTTACACCATCTTCAAATTCTAATGCAAGCCTGTAATCCGCCAGGGCATCCGCTTTTTTTAAATATGGTATGATCTTATTCATATAATAATATCTGAAACGGTTTCTTCGACCTTTTTCTTTTCGCAATTAAACATCCAATGTATTCCGAATTTATCGGTAAGCATTCCAAATGTTGCACCCCAGAACTGGTCCTGCAACGGCATTGTAATTTTTCCTCCTGCTGCCATTTTGGAAAATACTTCTTCTATTTGCCTGTCATTATCACACTCCACAGATAAGCTGATTTTATCCCCCGGATCGATTGGCCGCTCATTCATTACATCCGACGCCATTAACAATGCATCTCCAAATTGAAGCCTCCCATGTATGATCTTATCTTTAAGCTCTTCAGGAGATTCCATGGGAGATTCTCCATAACGCCCAAGCTGAATAATTTCGCCGTCAAACGCTTCTTTATAAAAATTGAGGGCTTCTTCGCAATTTCCAGGAAAACTCAAGTAAGGAAACAGTTTCATAATAAATTTTTAGAAAAAATTATTAATTATTAATCGCCGCTTTTGTTATGCATTCTGCAATTATATTGTCGATCTTTTCTTTTGTAAGATGTTCCCTGAAAGTTTTTCCAAACTGCATCATAGGGGCATAACCACAGGCCCCAAGACACTCAACCACCTTTAATGTAAACAATCCATCATTCGTTGTTTCCCCGATACCTATTCCCAGTTTCTCCTGGATGTAACTAATAATATTGTCACTCCCATTGAGCATGCAGGGACCGGTTTGGCAAACTTCAAAAATATATTTACCCACCGGTTTCATATTATACATTGAATAAAATGTAGCCACTTCATAAACCTCTACCGGCTGAATATCTAATAATGTTGCTACATAATCCATTGTGCTTACATCGAGCCAGCCTCCAAATTCCTGCTGGGCCAAATGGAGTATTGGCAATATCGCGCTCTTTTGTTTCCCTTGTGGATAATGGGAAATTAGTTCCTGAACCTTATCTAATTTTTCCTGTGAAAAAATCATTTCTTTTTATTTCTGGATTTTAATTTACTGCATCTCCTTTGTCAACTTCTTGATGCAAACTTCTCTTGTAAACAATTTTTTTTATAGACGCATCTTTAATATCCCCAAAAGCCATCTCCCGTAAATCCATTAAAGCCCTCAAACGATATTCTGCAGATTTTTCTGCCCAATATGTATCATCAGCTTCTTCGGCTTTTTTAAAGTTGAATTTTTTAGCCATCAATGCTATTTGTCTTTGTTTACTCACAAAGGCAAATTACATGGTTCAATTTTTAATTTCTTATGCATCCAATTCTCCCGCTATTAAATTTAAACTGCTCATTGTAATGACCGCATCGCTAAGCATTCCACCCTTTGTCAACTCAGAATAGGCCTGGTAATAAATAAAGCAGGGCCTCCTGAAATGAAGCCTGTAAGGGCTTCTTCCGCCATCGCTTATTAAATAAAAGCCCAGTTCTCCATTGGCTCCTTCAACAGGAGAGTAAATTTCACCGGGAGGAATTTCAATTTCACCCATAACAATTTTAAAGTGATAAATGAGCGCTTCCATTTTTGTATACACATCTTTTTTATCGGGCAAATAATATTCAGGAACATCAGCATGAAACACCTCTGCTTCCGCACCTTTAAATTCCTGCACCTTTTTATAAGCTTCTTTTATCAGGTCTAAACTCTGCCACATTTCCTGGTCACGTACCAAAAACCTGTCATAACAATCTCCTGTTGAACCAACCGGGATGGTGAAATCGAAATCATCATAGCTGCTATACGGGGTGTGTACCCGCACATCATAATCTACTCCCGCCGCACGAAGATTAGGGCCGGTAAATCCATAATTTAACGCCCGCTCTGCGGATATGGGGCCCACGCCAATTGTGCGTTCCATAAAAATACGGTTGCGAACAAAGAGGTTATCAAACTCAGCCAGGACAATGGGCCACTCTTTTATAAATTTCTCCAGTTTTTCAAAAGAGGTATTGGTAAAATTTCTTTCGAAACCTCCTATACGGCCAATGTTGGTGGTAAGCCTGGAACCACATATCTCTTCATATATTTCATAAATAAGCTCACGGTATTGCATTACATAGAGAAATCCTGTATAAGCGCCGGAGTCAACTCCTACAATGGAATTACAAATAAGGTGATCGGAAATACGGGCGAGCTCCATAATTATTATCCGCAAATAATCTACACGCTTGGGTGTTTTTACACCGAGCAATCTCTCACAGGTAATATGCCAGCCCATATTATTAATGGGCGATGAGCAATAATTCATGCGGTCTGTAAGAGGAGTAATCTGATATAAAGGACGGTGCTCAGCAATTTTCTCGAATGCACGATGGATATAACCAACAGTTTGGGTTGCGCTTACAATTCTTTCTCCGTCAAGTTCAATAATATTTTGAAACACACCATGCGTGGCGGGATGTGTGGGCCCAAGGTTAAGCGTGGTAGTTTGCTTTTCCAGGCTTCCTCCAGATAATTTTACATGTTCGCTCATCTTTACCTGTTTCCTGTTTCTGTTTTTGGTTGCATAATTTATCGTCCAAACATTTCATCATCTTTATCCAGCCTGCTTTGGTCTTCCAATGGGAATTCTTTTCGCATAGGAAAGTATTCCATATCATCTACATTCAAAATCCGCTTCAGGTTGGGATGCCCAATGAAATTTACACCGTAAAAATCATAGGTTTCTCTTTCCATCCAATTGGCTGCCGAATATAATGCAGTTGCGCTGAAAACATCAGGCTGTTTAATATCGGTAAACACTTTAAAACGAATGCGAATATTATCAACAAGATTATGCAGGTGATAAACAACCGAAAGTTCTTCTCCAACTCTCTCCGGGTAATGAACCCCACACAAATCGGTTAAGAATCGAAATTTTAAATCATCACTGTCATAGAGAAACTGGAGAACTTTTAGGTTTAAATCTTTAGGAGATATGAAGGTCAGCATACCATATGGCTCTTCCCAACCGGTAAGCTTGTCACCAAACTTATCACTAAGTTGTTGCCTTATTATTTCGTTGGTTACCATTTATAACCCAATTTGAAAATTGCTCAATAAGAAAATTTGAAAATTACTGCCCATGTGTTACGTTCTTATTTTGTTATTGTATTCCATAACTGTCCATAAGTTCCTGGTATCGCGTAGAATTTCTTCTTCTGAGCTCTTCTTTTCCTACCAAATCCTGAACTTTCATAAAGCCATCCAATACCGCCTCAGGGCGGGGCGGACAACCGGGAACATAAACATCAACAGGAATTATCTGGTCAATTCCCTGCAAAACTGAATAGGTATCAAATATGCCACCACTACTTGCACAGGCGCCCATTGCGAGTACCCACCGGGGCTCTGCCATTTGAAGGTAAACCTGCTTCACAATAGGAGCCATTTTTTTTGCAATGGTACCCATAACCATTAACAGGTCGCACTGGCGGGGAGAAAAGCTTACTCTTTCCGAGCCGAATCTTGCAAGGTCGTAATGTGAACCCATTAAAGCCATAAACTCAATACCACAGCAGCTTGTAGCAAAAGGTAAGGGCCATATGGAATTTTTTCTTGCGAGGCCAACAACATCACTTAATTTGGCTGCAAAGAACCCTTCCCCGGTATACCCTTCCGGAGCTTCCCCCATGGCAATAGATGTTTCAAGTGGTTTTTGGGTTAAGTTATATTGAACAGGACGTGCCATTTTTTTTAAATTTTGAAATTTTCAATCATTCTGTCAATGGGTCATTGGTCATTAGGTCATTATTGCTTCAAAGTTACCGGGCGTCTCATTAACGATTGACGATTGACTTATTGACCATTGCTTTTGCTTATTGATTAATCTTCCCATTTTAACGCGCCTTTCTTAATGATATAAAAAAAGCCTGCCAGGAAAAATCCCACAAACATTAATACCGCAAGAAAACCATGCCAGCCTAATTCCCTGAAATTTACGGCGTATGGATAAAAGAAAATAACTTCCACATCAAATAAAACAAACAGGATAGCCACCAAAAAATATTTGATTGCCATTGGCTGGCGCGCATTACCCTGTGATTCAATCCCGCTTTCAAAATTCACCAGCTTATCTGCAGTTTTTCTTCTTGGGCCTAAAATATGCGTACCGGAAATAATCAATGCCAGTAAAATAACGGCAAACAAAAGCTGAATACCAATTGGCAGATAATTAATTGTACTATTTACCTCCCGGGAAGCCTGAAGAAAAAATGGTTGTATCAAATATTAGAATTGTAGTTGCAAAAATAAGACAGCATGATGAATTATCAACATTTGAAACCAATGTTTTGAAAAAGCTTTTATCATCAGGGCCTATAACAAAAAAACCCGGCATTTATGCCGGGCGTATGAATTAACAAATATGTAGTAAGCTATTTCTCCTTAACCTTCGTTCTGGTTGGAGTTGTTTTTTCTTTAGTAGTCTCTGTCTTTGTTTTTTGCACCGCTTTTAATGCTTTATCGTTTGCAACTGCCTGTGCATCGTTTGGATCCAAAGCGAGTATCTTATCATTCCATTCAATAGCCGAAACCTTATCTTTTTTTATATTATAATAATATGCAAGCATGTATTTATAGGCGGCAATCTGCATAGGTTTCACTTTGTCCTTATCGGCAGAAGTGTCTGCAATTGCAATTACTTTTTCGTAAAAGGGTTTAGCAAGGCCATTTGCGCCTGTAGTATCTAATCCTTCATTTGCGTGTGCACCCATATTCCATCCGAAAATATCTTCAGGATATTTAGCCTGGTACAATTTAAAAACTGAATCTGCTCCCTGGTAATTGTCACCACGAAAATCATTGTATCCCGCATAGTACAAATCTGCCTTGCCATAAGTTGGTTTGAGCACTAAAATTTTCGTATAGAATTTACCAGCTGCCGCATACTTTTGGGCGGCTGCGAGGCTCTCAGCGGTTGACTTTATATAATCAAGCTTATTGGCAGGAACAGTATCGAGCGCTACGGCTTTATCAACATATATGGATGCAAGTGAATCGTTACCGGGAAATTTCAACAGGACTTTTGCATACGTAGCATAATCATTTGGCCCTATTTTATCAGGATTTATTTTTACAAGAAATGTATCAAAAAATTGTTTTGCCTTTACTGAATCTCCAAGCTTATCATAGGAATATGCTTTCAATCCATATAAATTGGGATAAGGTTTAGCGACTCCTGCCTGGGTTATACATTCATCTGATTTTGTAATGGCATCCTGATATTTTTGTGAAGCATATAATATGGAAGCCTGGGCATAACAATTCTTAGAATCCGGATCGGCAACTGCAATGTATTTATCAAGATATTCCCTTGATTTGTTTACATCCCGGCGGTAATAATAATTATATAACCAATAAAAAACAGGAGCAAAAGCAGGATCTATTGCAATTGCCTCGTTGTAGTACTTCATATAAATGGCCTCCTGGCCATAACCCTGTGTTTCATAAATCCTTCCTATCATAAAACTTGCCCTCGCATTCTTCGGGTCGATTGACAAGGCGTTCTGATAGGCCAAAGTTGCATTAGCGCCATCAATCATTTTTCTATATGCATCCCCGAGCTCAATTTGTATCTGCGAATTTTTCTTATCCTTCGCTGCCGCCAGGTTTAGCTGGGTAATTGCATAGGTTGCATCACCGGATTTAACATCAACATTGGCGCGGCCTACAGCAGTAAGCACTCCTGCATCTTTGCCTTTAGTTAAGCTAATGGCGGTTTCGAAAGCATTGTGGGCTTCATCTTTTCTGCCTTCCATTAATGCAATTTCAGCATTGCCTACAAGCATCAGCGGGGCATTGGGATTTGCCTGCAGGGTTTTTTGATATAATGCTTTCGCTGCGGCTGTATCAGTAATGTCTGTATTCTCGAGGTAAGTCTGCCCCATCCAATATGCTGCTTCCACATTATTCGGATTGGCAGCCAGTAATTTACTGAAGACGCCCTGGGCACTGGCATATCTTTCATAGTTCAAAAATTTTTTCCCATCCTCAATACTTTGCGCAAATAATACATTTGCAAAAAAAATAAAAGATGCCAGGAACGCGAATTGTTTCATTTTTCTCATTTTACTTGATTTTGATTGATACCTTTTTTATTGTTAATTTAATTTAATGTTGCTGATCGTATGCTGAAATTCATTTTTGCAGGCCACAAATAGGCCCTCCTGAAAATTAATTGTCCCTTTTCGTATTCAAGAAAATTAGCAAATCCTGAACCCAGGCCATTATAATTTTCTTTCAGTACATAATACAAACCACGTACCAACGGATACCGCCTCTTCGCAATGTTGGCCTGGTAAGGCTTTATATATGTTTCTTCAGGGCAGGTACATTCAATGGACGCAACCCTCACCTTTTTCAAAAAACTTACCTGCAAGGTATCTTCAGGATTTCCTATCCAGCTTACTCCCACGAAGCCGATGACGTTATTATTTTGTGCAACATAATCAATTACTTCCTGGCTGCTTTTTACAGCAAAAACTTTTTTTGGATCAAATGGCTTTCCTTTTAATATTGAATCGATAGCATAGCGAACTGTACTTGTTGCACTCAGCCCGTCAAAAACTGCCAGTTGTTTATCACCGCTGGAACCATCTAATATACCCCGTATTTTGCTCATGCTAAAAACAGAGTCGGTCGCATTATTGCTTATAATCACTGCTATTGCATCATAGGCAACCTTGGACCATGAGGGCAAATATTTCAAACTATCCTTATAAAATTTTTCTTCTTCATCAGTAAGTCCCCGGGTTACAATTATCATCCTGGTACTGTCTTTTATTAAATCTTTGAAGCATTGCGCCTCAGATTTGTATTCAGCAATGATCTTTGCCTTGGGATGTAATGCTTCGAATACCTGTATCTGAGAATCAATAACCGGCTTAAATGATTCATCAACACTTATATGTATAGTACCACTGTCTTCCGTATCAAGATCCGTGCGGTCGTACCCGCCATGACAGCCCGCAAAAATCATTACGGCGAAAGCTGCTATCATAAAAGTGCGATTCATTTTATCGTATTGTAATTGATCATTCATCGCTCTCTAAAATAATCTTTTTTTATTCCGCGGTAAATTCTCCACGCTCCGTAAATTATAACTAATCCTGCAAAAATTTTTCCAGGCACCCCATCAGTAAAACTATTATAAAGATGAAATTGTTTGGCGAAAAAAATTAGTAACCCCACTCCTACATATAGGAATCCCATACCAAAATCGGTAACACTTTTCATCAAAACATATCTCTTTGTTTTGGGGTCCGGAATATTTTCAAATTCTTCAAGACTCATATGCGAAAATTTATTTTGGTTTGCGGCAAGATAAAATAAAATAAATAACCCGCCTTTAAAAATACATTTAACCTGTTAAATATCCATCAAAATTAATTTTAAAATTCGCTGGTAAACTTTACGGGAACGGTATAATAAACCGCTACATTCTTTCCCTTGTTCTTTCCCGGAATCCACAAACCCATTTTTTTCAACACCCTTAAAACCTCATTATCAAAAATCTCACCACCCGATTCTGCAACGGTAAAATTCTTTAAACTCCCGTCAAAATTTACCACAAACGCTATTTTAACTGATACATCCCTACCTTCCTCCACACTGGCTGGTGGATGAATATTTTTTTTCAGAAAAGAAAGCAGCGCCTGGATACCGCCGGGATATTGCGGTATTATTTCAGCAACCGCCACGGGAGTTGATTTATCCGGTTCTGGTAAATTTGTTTTAATAGTTACCGCAGTTTCATCCGACCCACCGGTTCCATCAGCATCGGGTTCCAGGTTTATTCCTGAGGTACTCACACTTGTAAAAGACGGCTGAATTTCAGCAGGTGTTGCAGGTAAAGTGTTAATATTAGTAAAAGCAACAATAAACGGCGGCCTGTCTGCGCCCGTAATTCTTTTTGAAATGCCTTTTACTGCCGCCTGGCGCTTTTCTATTTTTTTATTTTCCGGCTTCGGTAACTGATTCATGCTGGAAATTTTTGTGCCGGGTATTAAAGTGCCGGAATGTACCCTGGTAAGAACTTCGGACGAATTGTGAGACACGAAAAATAAACTTAACATCAGTGCAAGGCCGGCTGTAGAAAGTACTGCAACACTTAAACGGCCCTGGTAGGTTTTTCGAAGTTTATATGCCCCATAATCTTTATTGCGGTTTTCAAAAATGATATCCAATAAATTACTTTGAAGAATGGCTTGCTGGTTCATGACATGTTTTTGGAGAAATGCAGGTGCATTCCAGGATGACAAAAATTTTTTAATCAAAAAAACCGGCGGCGTTTCATAATAAGATGCCTGATTAATCCCTTTTCATAAACTTTATCTGAGAAATTCAATTTTATTAATCAACCAACGGTTATTTTATGATTAATCGGGCACTAAAACTGAAAATCATACTTTTGCGACTTAAAAAATAAATCATCAGCTGAAGGCAAAAAATGAAACCGTCATTACCACAGGGAACAAGGGACTTTAACGCAGAAACCATTCGTAAAAGAAGATTTATTCTCGACACGATCAAAGATGTTTTCGAATTATATGGCTTTGAGCCGCTTGAAACACCTGCTATGGAAAATCTCGAAACACTTATGGGGAAATACGGTGACGAAGGAGACAAACTCATTTTCAAAATATTGAATAACGGGCTTGATAATCCTGCAAAAAAAGAGGAAGCACAAAAAAGTTTTGAAAAAATTCTCGCCGGTAAAAATGAAAAGAATATTACTGAAAGAGCGCTCAGGTACGATCTTACCATACCGTTTGCAAGATATGTTTCTATGAATTACGGTAAACTAACGATGCCGTTTAAACGCTACCAGATGCAGGCTGTATGGCGTGCCGACAGGCCGCAAAAAGGAAGATACAGGGAGTTTTACCAATGCGATGCAGATGTAGCAGGAACAACATCAGCTATAAGTGATGCGGAATTTGCAGCGATTTACCTGCAGGTGTTTAAAAATCTGAAAATTAATGTAGATGTAAAGATCAACAGCCGTAAAATACTTTCAGCTATTGCAGAAGTATGTGGCGGGGCGGATAAATTGATCCCAATTACCGTAGCAATAGACAAGCTCGATAAAATTGGAATTGAAAAAGTAAAACACGAATTGATGGAAAATAATTTATCGGGGAAGGAGATCTCAGTTATCGAAAATTATTTACAAATTGGCGGGAATAACAATGAGAAGCTTGATAAAATAGGTGCAGTATTGGGCAATGTTGACAATGGGAAAAAAGGTATCGAGGAACTGAGAAGTATTCTTGACTATATAAAAGAATCCGGGGATCGGGCAGGAACAGGAGAAATACATGTTGATTTTACATTAGCGAGAGGCCTTAATTATTATACCGGGATCATCTATGAAGTGAAGGCACGGAATGTGGATATGGGAAGTATCGGAGGCGGCGGGAGGTATGACGATCTTACAGGCCTCTTTGGATTGCCCGGTATACCGGGAGTAGGAATAAGTTTCGGAGTAGACAGGATCTTTGATGTAATGAATGAATTGAATGTTTTTCCGGATGAAATTAATAAATCAACAACTGTTTTATTTTTTAACCTGGGTGAAAAAGAATCCGGGCTTGCTTTTAAAGAAATGCAAATCCTCAGGAACAAGGGAATAAGTTGCGAAATTTTTTATGAAAATGCAAAAATGGACAAGCAGTTTAAATATGCTTCGAAAAAAAACATTCCATTTGTCGCTATTATTGGCTCAAATGAATTGAAACAGCAAACCTGTATGGTAAAAGACCTGGCAAAGGGTGAACAGGAAGTAATACCGCTCCAAAATATTTTGTCATATTTTAAAAACAAACAGGTTACTTTATCTGAAATTTGAGATTAATAATACCATGAAACCCATTAAGAAAATCAACTTAATGCATCATTTGTAAACAACCCGGAATTAATTTAAACTACTTATTTATGAAATTTTTCTTCAGGATTACACTCACAGTTTGCGCAGCCGCTCTTTTATTTTCATCATGCAGTAAAAAGAATGAGGAAGGTAAAATGATACCAAAAAATGCAATGTTTGTTGTGCACCTTAATACAAAATCCCTTAAAGAGAAGCTTACATGGGATGATATAAAGCAATCAAACTGGTATTCACAGGGGCTGAAATATTACCAGGAGAATTATCATGTTACATCAGATGATATGAAAAAACTTTTCAGCAACCCTGAAAACAGCGGAATAGATCTTGATGGCGGCCTGGTATTTTTCGTTGAAAAAAATGCCGGAACAGATGGCGAAGCGGTTTTGGAAGGAAGAGTTAAAAATAAAAAGGATTTCGAGCAGTTCAATAAAACTCTTGATCCAACAGCTACTACAAGAACCGAGGGAGATTTAACTATGCTCACCTTAAAAAATAAGAGTGTTGTTGCGTGGAATGACCAGCATTTTACTTATGTCTTCAATTCCGGCTCAGTAAAATCAAATTTTAATTCACCGGATGACAATACAGGGGCTCAGGGTAACACCGCACCCCTGGTGGATAAAAGCGTTGCGCTATCAGCAGTTTGTAAAAATCTCTTCTCTTTAACATCCGACGGCAGTCTTGAGAAAAATGAAAAATTCACAGGCCTTCTTGGTGAGCAGGGGGATATGCACGTATGGATAAATACCGAGGAAATTATGAAAAGCTCTTCTTCATTCGGAATGGTTGGCATGCTAAAGCTTGATATTTTTTTAAAAGACAACATCAGCACTTATACCGTAAACTTCGATAACGGAAAAATCAGCGTAAAGCAAAAAGGATATGCCGGGAAAGAATTTACTGATTTCCTGAAAAAATATAGCGGTGGAAATATCAACCCCGATATGATTAAAACTATTCCTTCACAAAATGTGTTTGCTGTTTTCGCTATGAATTTTAAGCCTGAAGGAATAAAAGAGCTCATAAAGCTAACCGGTATGGATGGAGTTCTAAATACGTTCATAGCGCAACCGGGTTTCAACCTTGATGATTTTGTAAAAGCCAATAAAGGTGATATCACCATTGCGGTTACCGATTTTAAAATGAAGACAGATACTTTCAAAATTAACATCGGGGACTCCACCAATCCTCCAATATATACAAAGCCTGATATGAATTATTTATTTTCAGTTTCCATTGGAGATAAGGCCAGTTTTCAAAAATTAATTGATGCCGGCAAAAAAATAACCGGCCAAATGGGGAAAGGCGATAGCATAGTTTCCTATGGGCAAAATGACAAAGTATTTGCAGTAAGCAACCGGCAACATTTTTTAAATGATTACCTCGCAGGCAATAGTAACAATAAGTATGATTTTATGGATAAATTCAGTGCGCACCCGGTTAACATTTTCATTGATATTCACAAAATACTTACTACGCTGTCTGCTGAAAAGAAAAGTAATCCTGATGATGAATCCATAATGAATGAAAGTCTGAAATTATGGAACAACATTTATATAACAGGAGGCGATATGGAAAAGGACGCTATTACCGGAAATACAGAGATCAATTTTATTGATCAGAATGTGAATAGCTTAAAACAGCTAAACCACTATTTTGATGAAATAGCAAAAGTGGAAATGGCAAAAAAAGAACGGCAAAAATCTCAAATGAGAACAGATTCCCTCATGATACCTCCTCCACCCGTGGATATACCAGCCCCGGTGGACACGGTACCCCACAAATAAGCCTTAAATTGTATTCTATTGCTAATTTCAGCTTATTATGTCTTCAGATTTTCCCACAAAGCCGCTAAGAGCACAAAGAAAATACTTTGTGGCCTTTCGCCCCGAGCGCAGGCAGGCAGGTTTGTGGGACATAAACCAAATTGTTATTAATACAGTACTAAAAGAAGATGAAGCGTTATGCAGATAAACCTGCGGGAAGTTGTGCCTGATTATATTGAGAAAGAGAATATCAGCGGGTCGCAGATATGGGGTAAAAACATATCAATCGAAAAAGGAGAACACCTTCATATCGTGGCCCCGTCAGGTAGTGGAAAAACTTCTTTAATGCATTTTATTTACGGTTTGAGAAAAGATTACAGCGGTGTTATTTCATACGATAATACGGATGTTAAAAAGCTTTCCGCGGAAAGCTTTTCTTCATTCAGGCAAAAAAAAATAAGCATCATATTCCAGGACTTAAGATTATTTCCCGGGCAAAGTGTACGCGAAAATCTTGAAATAAAAAGATTGCTGGATCCTTTTCACGAGCCTGGTACAATTGATGAAATGGCAAAACGCCTCGGCATATTTTCAAAACTGAACAACCCAGCTAAAACCTGCAGCTATGGCGAGCAGCAGCGAATTGCTATAATCCGATCCCTGATGCAGCCGTTTGATTTTTTACTCCTGGATGAACCTTATAGCCACCTTGATGATGCCAACAGGAAAAAAGCTATGGAGCTCATTTACGATGAATGTAAAAAACGTGAGGCAGCCATGGTTTTTGCCGATTTAAAGATGCTTGATTTTTTAAAGGGAGAGAAGGTGGTGATGTTGTGAAAAGTTGGTTGGTTAATTAGTTGATTGGTTAAAAAGTTAGATCCAACAGCTATCGAATGTTTAGAAGATTGTATTACAGAATACTGATACATCGCACATCGTACATAGTAAATAAAAATGATGTTGTGAAAAGTTGATTGGTTAACTGATTGATTGGTTAAAGATTTGAATCCGATTAGCTATCGGATGTTTAGAAGATTTCTATTATAAAAATTCTGATACATCGTACATCAAACATCGTACATCAAACATCGTACATAGGAATACATCGTACATAAAAATGTCATTGTCTTATAAACATATCAGCCCCTTGCTTATTACCGGAAAAAATATTTTTTCCAAATGGATAGGTTATTTCGGCCTGGGTATTGGAGTGCTCCTGCTATTGGTTTCCATGCAAATGTTCATAAACATTCTACAGCTTCTTAAAGAGAACAGCCCGCGTAAAAACGGCTATGATTTTTTTTCCATTTCAAAAATTATCACCAATGAAAATATGGGCAGTGATAATACGTTTAATGATTCTGATCTAAGCAGCCTTAAGAAACAGCCGGGCATCGATGCTATTTCTCCGCTCATTGCAAACCAGTTTAGGGTGAAGGCAAGCGCAGGCACTATCATACCATTCAGCACCGATCTATTTTTGGAAAGTATTGACAATGATTTTATTGATACAGTCCCTCCTTCGTTTGCATGGGAACCAGGGCAATCAACAGTCCCTATTATTTTTTCTTCAGATTTCCTGGAAATGTACAATGTATTTGCACCTGCCCAGGGCCTGCCACAACTGTCTGCTAAGACCATTTCTTCGGTCAACATCATTTTGGAATGTTACGGCCCCGACGGAGTGCAGAATTTCAAAGGCAATATTATTGCGTTAAGTGACCGCATCAATTCCGTATTGGTGCCCAATTCTTTTATGACATGGAGCAACCACCATTTTAGCGGAGTTACCAGGGTACAGCCATCCAGGGTATTTATCAAAACAAAAGATGCCAATAACCCGGTACTTCTCTCCTACCTCGAGCAAAACAATTATCATCTTAACAAAGACAAAACCAAGTTTGGGAGGGTAAAAAGAATACTACAAAATATCATAAGCGCTCTTGCTGTTTTCGGCATCCTGGTAATTGTTATGGCTCTCATGCTTTTTTCTTTCTACCTGCAGCTTATGATTGCAAAAAGCAAAGACAACCTCCAGCTGCTTCTCACACTTGGTTATTCACCACAATGGCTCGGAAACAGTGTTGCCAGAACATGGTTACCGGTGTACATATCAATTATTTTTATTTCGCTTATAGTAACTGCGGTCCTTAATATTCTATTTGTAAAATTGTCTATTATTGACAATGCCAATCTCTCGTGGCTTTTACACTGGAGTGTTATAGTAACAGCAATATTGCTGCTTGGCCTTACCATCTTTATAAATGCAAGGCTGGTAAGAAAAGAACTGGTAAAAATTATTTGATATTTTCTTAGAAGCTGTTTAAAAATGAAATTTTCGTTTAACATATTGCGGCCTGCCTGCCCGGTAGGCAGATTGGTGAGAATTGACACCAACCGCGGCGTTCCACCGTGGCCGGTGGCGCCCGCCGCCCACTTTTATACAATATCTTACTACCGGGGGAATTTTCTAAAACCCTAAACCCTCTAAGCTATCTAAATCTTCCTAACCCCTAAACCTTCTTCTCACAAAATATTCTCATAAATAACCGCTGCTCCCTGCCCTACCCCCACACACATTGTAGCAAGCCCATAGCGGGCCCCTCTTCTTTTCATTTCATATAATAAAGTAGTGGAAATGCGGGCGCCGCTACATCCCAACGGGTGCCCGATCGAAATAGAACCTCCGTTTACGTTGACTTTTTCCAGGTCTAACCCCAGGTCGTGTATACAGGCAATCGCCTGCGATGCAAAAGCCTCATTCAGTTCTATGATATCAATATTACTAACGGTAAGGCCTGCACGCTGTAATGCCTTCCTGGTTGCAGGCACCGGGCCGATGCCCATAATAGCAGGATCAACTCCCGCAACAGCCATATTCACCACCCTGGCCATTGGTTTAAGATGGTACTTCTTTACAAGATCTTCACCGGCAAGCAACAGCGCTGCGGCCCCGTCATTTATGCCCGATGAATTTCCCGCTGTCACCGTTCCATCTTTAAGAAACGCGGGCTTTAGCTGGGAAAGTTTTTCCAAAGTTGTTTTTCTCGGATGTTCATCCTTTTCGAAAATGACCTGGTCTGTTTTGTTGGGAGTGATTTCTACCGGTATTATTTCATCTTTCCATTTGCCCAATTCCAGAGCCGCAAAATATTTTAACTGGCTTCGCAATGCAAATTCATCCTGTGCATGCCGGGATATTTTCCATTGACTAGCTACATTCTCCGCAGTTTCGCCCATTGAATAAGGATAATATTTATCTGTAAGTTTATTATTTGGAAAGCGCCAGCCGATAGTGGTATCATAAATTTCAGCTTTCCTGCTAAAGGATGTCTCGGCTTTGCTCATGACAAATGGCGCCCTGGTCATGCTTTCCACACCGCCCGCAATGAAAAGGCTTCCATGCCCGCACATAATAGCCCGTGAGGCATCCATAATTGCCTGCAGCCCGCTGGCACACAAGCGGTTTACCGTATTTCCCGGTACAGAAGCCGGCAAACCCGCCAGCAGGGCAGCCATACGGGCCACATTGCGGTTATCTTCACCAGCCTGGTTGGCATCCCCCGCAATTACGTCTTCAATTTCATTAACATCAATTTTGCCATTGCGCTTAATAATAGCTTCTACGACAAGCGCCAGCAAATCGTCTGGCCTGATAGTGCTCAATGAGCCGCCAAACCGGCCAACCGGTGTTCTCAATGCATCAATAATATAAACAGATTCCATTTTTTATTTTTAAAGGCATGCAAGATAGGTAATAGTCAATAGGCAATAGGCAATAGGCAATAGGCAATAGGCAACAGGCAACAGGCAACAGGCAACAATACATTATTTTTGCAAAATGAATTCTAAGAAAAATATCAGGACACTTTCATTGGAAGAGCTTACAAGTTATTTTGAAACCATCGGAGAAAAAAAATTCAGAACAAAACAGGTGTGGGAATGGCTTTGGCAAAAGCATGCCACGGCCTTTGAAGATATGAGCAATCTTAGCAAAGAACTAAGACAGCGTTTGTCTGAAAATTTTTCATTACCCGCAATACATACCGATGCCACGCAGTACAGCGCTGACGGCACAGTAAAAACGAGGTTCAAAACTTTTGACGGCCATTTGGTTGAAGGGGTTTTGATACCTGCAGATAACAGGCAAACCGCTTGCGTATCTTCCCAGGTGGGATGCAGCCTGAGTTGCAAATTTTGTGCAACCGGGTATATGGACAAAAAACGCAACCTTCATTTTGATGAAATTTATGATGAAGCTGTTTTGCTGAATCAAATGGCCGAAAAGACTTATGGTAAAAAATTGAGCAATATTGTTTTTATGGGAATGGGCGAGCCTTTGTTGAATTATAAAAATGTATTAAAGGCTATCGAAAGAATTACTGCCAGTGACGGGCTGGGCATGAGTGCAAAAAGAATAACAGTTTCCACTGCGGGAGTTGCTAAAATGATCAAACAACTTGGCGACGACGGAGTAAAATTTAACCTTGCATTATCTCTTCATGCTGCTAACGATAAAAAAAGAAATGAGATCATGCCAATTAATGAAAGCAATAGCATTAAAACATTAATTGAGGCGCTCAATTATTTTTATATTAAAACAAAAAATGATATAACCTTTGAATACATTTTATTCAAAGGTGAAAATGATTCGATCCAGGATGCCGATGACCTTATAAAAATTTACAAACAAGTACCGGTTCATCTTGTAAATATTATTGAATACAATCCTATTGACAACGCCAGTTTCGTAAAACCAGATAAAGATGCAACACAGAAATTTATGGACTACCTGGCGGCACATCGCGTAAATGTAAGATTGCGGATAAGCCGCGGAAAAGATATCGACGCCGCATGCGGACAACTTGCCAATAAGGACCTTGGGCCTTTAGCAGTACATTAACCAACCCTGATTTTCTTAACACATTATTATATCCCTCTGTTAAACCCGGTTTACCAGTTTGTGTCTATTCCACAAACAAATAAATTTATAAACCATGAAAAAATATCTAATCGCATTTTCTGCTTTTGCAGTAATGTCATTCTCGGCCGGAGCTCAGGCAAAAACGAATTCAACAGATGCAAATGTACAGCAGCATGATATGCATCATAATAAACCAGGATACGGAATGCATCAACATCACCACCACGGTATGATGACAAAGCTTAATCTTACTGATGCACAGAAACAACAGGTAAAAGATTTAAACAGCGACTACAAAAACCAGTTGAAAGATCTTGAGAAAAGCGAAACCATAACACTTAAAGATTACCGTGCTAAAAAAGCAAATTTAGAGCAGGAAAGAAAGTCAAAGTTCCAGTCCATACTTACGACAGACCAAAAAAATAAGATAGTACAGGCTAAAAAAGAAAGAGGTGAAAAAATGAAAATGATGGCTGATAAAAGATTGGAAAAAATGAGAACTGCACTTAATTTGACAGATGAGCAGGTTACAAAAATTAAGGAACAAAGAAATAATTCAATGGAACAGGCAAAAGCTATCAGGGAAAACTCATCACTCACACAAGAGCAAAAGAAAGAGCAATTCATGAGCCTGATGAAAAGCAGGAAAGAAAGTATGAATAGCATTCTTACACCGGAGCAGTTGAAGAAAAAAGAAGAAATGAGAGACAGCAGGATGAATGATATGAAAAACAAAAGGTCCAATAAAGACTCGTAAAAAATTTCTTATTGATTGAAATTGCAGGTGAATCAAAACGGTTCACCTGTTTTATTTTACCTTTGCGATTCACTACTGTTGAAAAACAGCAAATCACTTCTCATGAGCCAGCAACCATTCAAAAAATTTATCGCCCCGAAAAATAACGCAGCAATAAAGGAAAAGCATAAGCAGGAAAAGAAGCTTGCTAAAAAGCAAAAAGCTACCGCGATTGAAAAACGTTTTGAAGAAAAGCGTGCATTGCGTTACAGGGGGTTTTCAGCAAATAATCCACCCGCAGCCGAGCCATCAGAAAAACCTGTAAGAAAACAAAAATATCCTCAAACAAAAGAAGCCCCGCGTAATTCTTCTGTATCTAAAAAAAATACAGATGTATCCCAGATGCCGCTGAATAAATTTTTGGCTCATTGTGGTGTGACATCACGCCGGGATGCTGTAACACTCATTATACAAGGAAAAGTTTCAGTAAACAAAACTGTCATTACCCAACCCGCATTCAAAGTGAACGAAAAAGATGATGTGGTATTCAACGGGAAAAAATTATATATCACAAAAAATCTTGTTTACATTTTACTCAACAAACCTAAAGATTATATTACAACGACTGATGATCCACAGAACAGAAAGACAGTATTGCAACTTACTAAAAATGCCACTGACCAACGGGTGTATCCGGTTGGAAGATTGGATAGGAATACTTCTGGTGTACTCCTGCTTACCAATGACGGAGACCTTACACAGGAACTTACCCATCCCAGTTTCAACATAAAAAAAGTGTATGAAGTAAAGCTAGACAAGCCTCTGGCAAAAGGAGATTTCGAAAAAATACTGAACGGCATCAAGCTTGAAGACGGGGAAATTTTTGCAGACGCATTGGCTTACGCCGATTCAAAGGATAAATCAATAATAGGTATTGAGTTGCACAGCGGGCGTAATCGTATTGTGCGCCGTATTTTTGAGCATTTTGGCTATGATGTAAAAGGGCTTGACAGGGTAATGTATGCCAACCTTACCAAAAAAAATGTAGAGCGTGGAAAGTGGCGATACCTTAGTGAAAAAGAGATACGACTGCTTAAATACATGAATAAGCAAAAAAATATTCGCGGTTCTCATGCAGGTATGAACCCCATAACAGGTACTACAGAATTCAATTAATATGTTGCATACAAAGGCAGTTTCCATAATTTTTGAAAATGATGATTTTGTGGCGGTAAACAAATCAGCCGGTATGCTTACCATACCTGACAGGCATGATGAAACGCAGTTGTCATTGTATACAATATTACTTCAGCAATACGGAAAAATTTTTATTGTTCACAGGCTTGACCGCGAAACCAGCGGGCTTGTACTGTTTGCAAAAAATGAAGTATCACATAAATACCTTTCACAATTATTTGAACAGCGCCATATCGAAAAAATTTACCTGGGTATTATCCGTGGAAGCCTTCCTGCTAAAAAGGGCTTTGTTAATGAGCCCATAGCTGAGCATCCTCTTCATAAAGGTGTGATGACCATAAGTAAAAAAGGCAAGCCATCTCTAACCGATTATGAAGTAATGGAAGATTATGGAATTTATTCCCTGGTTCAATTTAATATACACAGCGGCAGAACTCACCAGATAAGGGTGCACATGAAATTCGCTGGTCATCCCATTGCATGTGATACAACATACGGAGACGGTAAACCAATCCCACTTTCTTCATTTAAAAGGAAATATAAATTAAGCCTTCATGACGAAGAAGAAAGCCCACTGATAAACAGGCTGGCCTTACATTCTCATCAATTAATATTTAAAGATGCCGGTTCGAAAGAACATTCATTAGAAGCTCCTCTTCCAAAAGATATTAAAGCTTTATTGCAGCAATTAAAAAAGAACAGGGGCTAAAATTTTTTTCGAAATATTAATTTACATCCGGGTGCGGGGTGTACCGTAAATATGGCTTTATGACTTTAACTCCCTTTGGAAATCTTTTGATCGCGTCTTCTGTGCTGATAGAAGGCGAAATAATTAAATCTTCACCCTGGTTCCAGTCTGCCGGTGTTGTAAGACTATGTTTTGCTGTGATCTGCAAAGAATCAATTACCCGTAATACTTCATTGAAATTTCTTCCGGTTGAAGCCGGATAAACGATCATAAGCTTTATTTTTTTATCCGGGCCTATTATAAATAAAGAACGCACAGTAGCAGTTTCGGAAACGTTGGGGTGAATCATTCCATAGAGATTGGAAACCTTCCTGTCTTCATCCGCTATTATTGGAAAATCCACTGAAACATTTTGGGTTTCGTTAATATCATTTTTCCATCCATGATGTTTATCCAATGGATCAACACTTACAGCAAGGACTTTCACATTACGTTTTTCAAACTCATTTTTAAGAGCTGCCGTTTTTCCTAATTCTGTAGTGCAAACCGGTGTGTAATCAGCAGGATGAGAAAAAAGCACTCCCCAGCTATCTCCCAGGAATTCATAAAAATTTATGGTACCTTCTGTTGTTTCAGCAGTAAAATCGGGTGCTG
>JBDTZL010000233.1:0-6065 GCA_040005125.1 Ginsengibacter sp. | reverse complement strand
ATGCCCCAAATAAATAATCCTATCGCGAGTACCAAAATGATGTACCTGTTTCGTAATGACAGTTCAATAAGTTTTTGAACCACAGGATTATTCTTTAGGTTTTATATAGGTATTGTCTTTCATCATTTTTTGTTGCTTCACTGTCATCTTTTCTTTGACAAGTTCCATTCCGCAAGTAGTACATTTGCCCGGGTGATCACTCATAACACTGTCATGCATTTTACAGGTGTACATTGAATCGCTGGCTAATTGAGCTCCCGGATTCTGTGCGGTTGCGGTGGATGGTGCAGGATCGACCTTGTTGCTACCATTATTACAGGATGCAAAAATTGTGGTAAAAGATAAAAAGGTAAAAGAAACGATAAATAATTTTTTCATGCTAACGATTGTTTTATTTTATAAAATGTGGTTCAGAATTATTTAAAAGTGAGGGCAGAAATAACATTCTGTCCCCATATAATTATTAACATCGGAATTTGATTATTTAATTCCGGTAATGACAGCAATCAGGTAATTTTTGATATACCAAATCATCTGCTTTGTATTTCTCAGTACCATTACCAACAGATGCTGTTTTCTTTTGAACATTATCGACTGCATCTTTTTCGAATACACTGTATTTTAATGTAAGAGTGTGGGCATATTCATCCAAAAAAAGCAAATTTTACGCCTTTTATTGAGTAAGCAGCATGTTCAACACGCTGTTTATCCATACTGCATGTGCCAGATACTTTTATGGTTTCTATTTTTATACCAACGGTTCTTTGGGTTTTGTCGCTTTGCGCATATGTAATCTGAAAAGTTAATGTAGCAATTATTACTATCAATAATATTTTGAAAGTTTTCATTGTATTTTTTTTTGATCACTTACCAACCGGCAAAAGTGCTGACGGATAATTGAAATATGACATAGGAAATGTGAGTTTAGAAACTCAAATGAATAATTGTGTATAATAGAAGGTTATACAACTAAGAATTGCATAGATCAAATAAGGAAAACGCGATTGGAAAGATAAATGGGAACGCCGTTGTACAGCGGTGGTGCATGGCTTTTATGAGCTACGAATAAGCCCTGGGGAGAAAGGAAGATTTCCCTGCCAGAACTTAAAAAGATGTAATCTGCCAGGGTAAAATGATGAACCGGGCTATGAATTTGACCAGCCCCGATATGGTTTTGATTTAATTTGAAAAACCGATATGTGGTTTTACAACAATCATTTTTCCCCAGGCTAATTTTTTTACCTCCGAAAAGGGATAAGGTTACTGTTTTCAGGTTGCCACAGCAATAAAACTGTTTTAAGCTAAAACCCATTATTGCCAGTGAGTAAATGCAAATGAGTAATATAACGGCAACTTTTTTCATTTTCAATTGTAAAAGTAACGCTGTTTAAATAACAATTGTTATAAAATTATTGTTGTTATTTATAAAATTTTGTGATTTTAGTTTTTAAGCATGATACATGTCCTTACACTAACCGTCGATTGTTAACGATGGATTGTAGCTTGTTTTAACAGCAAGCACAATGGGTATTTGATCTGGCTTAAACAAAACATTCTCTGCCTTCTTTAAATGAAAAATAAGCAATCCCGGGTGTTCCGATATCATCAATATACTGAAACAATGTGCGGTAACGTAAAAGTTCAAAAAGTCGCAATATCATTCTCTCTTTGCATATACAAGCTGTTTATGATCTGCTTTATATACCTGTTCATAATATTGCACCAGGTTAGCATAATCAGAAGCTGGAAATCTGCCACTAAAGTTTACTTCTTTTCGGACATATAAAATACTATCAGCAGTTACCTTTACGGTAATAGTATATGTCCCAAATTCCGACTGGATTTTTACATTCTGAAAAACAGATTCCACAACATAACCATCAGGTATTTTAATTGAAACGGTATCTACGTTAGTGTATTCGTCATATAATTCCACATCATACATCCTGACTTCATTTAAGGGTAATTTTATATTTGACTTTGTCAATATATTAGGATTTATGAACAGTCTTTTCCCGGTTATTTGAGCATAGTTGGAGGCAGTAAGTTGTATAGATTCCTTAATATAAGGAATTTTATCTTTTTTATATTCAGTGTAATGAAAGTTTTGTATGTAATACGTTGGTAAATCAATCTTGCGTTTTAAATATTCCGATATTCTATCGTTTGAATAATTATTAATTAAGCCTTCCAACCTGTCTTGTTCCATAGCCTTGTATTGGGTTTCAACATCAGCAGAAAGATTGCCTTCATCGCTTACAGTCGCAGTGATTTTACGTGCCTGTACATTTTCATTAAAATCATATTTCGGTGTATGGACGAGTTTCCCTCCCGTGGCATCTGACAATAAACCCCAGCGATTTGATGTAAAACCGCTTAAATAACCTGCCGGCAGACTTGCACTGGTACATTCAAGCCATACGGTATCCTTCTGCATTGGAACGCAACAAATAACATGATTAAATTGAAATTCAGGAAAATCAGTAATTATTGGTAATGAATTTTCCTCACCTCTTATTTCCACATATTTTGCAGTTATACCTGCTTCTTTTAAAAGAGAAATCATATAGTTTGAAAGCGCTTTGCAATCACCATATTTTTTTGTTGATACAAATTCAGCATTGAGAGGCTGCCAGCCACCGATACCTAACTGGATGCTTATATAATGTGTATTTTTTTGAAGAAAATCATACAGTACATTTATTTTTTCCCTGTCGCCCGTTAGCTTATCTGTTAATGCATGTACCTTTTGTTTTGTTTCTTCAGGTAACACGTCTCTTCCTTTTGTTAACAGGTAAATAAACTTGCCATAATTTTCCCAGGTTGACATATTGCCTTTATATCCTTCTGCTTCAAAATCAGACGGGGCAACAAGCATACGTGCATCAATTTCCTGTTCACGGGGAGCTAGTATTTCAGGAATTCGTGCGTGTATGTTCTTTATTTCCCATGTATAGATTTTGGCATCGCCCTTTTGAATAACTACAGGTTCTATTGCAAAGTTTAATTGTTTGTATCGTACTTCATAATCTTTGGGAGCAATAATTACATATTTACTGTATTGCACAGCCATATCAACTGTTTGCACAGGTATCCACCCGGGAAAAGAAAGAACTCCGTCGTTGGTATCATCTTCTTCAAAATCTACAGTATAGGGATAAGAACGGTTGGAGAAATTACAAACACGATACCTGATATCATTAATCATCGTATAGCCATCTATATCACCATAATCGGCCATGTCCGCTTTTTTAACATGTTTTAATTCCTTGCCTTTCGCATTATATAATTTTCCTGATAAATAATCTATGGTGGTAAACCGGTCGTAAAAAGTTTTGTAGTCAGCATAATCATCCGCCTTACCGTTTAGTATGGTGTACACATGCCGCTCATGAGAAATATACTTGCCCGGGGATTTTATTTCGAGTATGGTTTCTTCATAACGCTTTATAACGTTGGCATTGGCCATTAAGGAATCTGGGATGGTACTTATATTAAACTCCTGTGCATACAAATAATTTGAAAAAAAGATTGTTAGCAGGTATGCAGCCTTCGTCATAGGAAATTAATTCTTTTTGAATACTATTTGCTCACTTTCTTTCTTTACTACATAAGCAAAAAAATCTCTCAGCGGTGCATAATCTTCTGCGGCAAATATAGCAGGCAATATTTTGACATGACATCTCATCTGAACCTTGTCCTGATCCTTTTGTATAACATATTCAAAAAATCCATCTGTTTCGTTGAAGCTCAGCTTTGCACCTTTTGGTAATTCATCAACTTTGTACCCTTTAGGTATGTCCATAGATAATTCATAAACATCATCAACAGGATAGGGCATTTCTAGTGCATATTTCCTGGTGCCAGACTTAAACGGATTTTCTTTATAGCCATGATTTATGAATGGATTAAAATATACAATATCCTCATCATTATCAGTTTTGAAATTGATGTCATATTTTATTTTTACAGGGTTTTCAAGAACGGTCAACGAGTCAATAGTGAAATTGCTGATTTCAAAATCAAGCCCATAAGCTGTTTTAATATCACTAATATATTTTCCAATACCTTTTTTCTTAACCTGGTCCCGTAAATCATAGGATGCAAAATATCCTAATGTGGATTCATATGAAGCGCTTTTGCCATTCCCATTCTCATTGTTTATAATATTTACGTACGTTTTACTTTGCTCCCTGATATTACCGGTATAAAAAAATAATGAACCGCTGTGATTAGCATCAATTATTTGTGCATGGCCATTATAGCAGGAAAGAGGCAGCTTGCCAAAACCAAGCAAAGGATCACTTGCATCTAAATAAATTGTATCCTTACCAAGCCTTAACATACATATTACATAATTCATTTTTTCGAGCTCCGGATATTTTACAGGGTGCATGCCAAAGTCCCTGGTGGATAGTATTACAGGATCAGCATGTAATTCCTTGAGCCGTAGCAATGCAATAACCAGCATGTTAAGCTCTGCCACACTTCCGGTATGCGATTTATTGATATCATACAGCTTATTGATAAAAATTTCATTGTCCGGCACGCAGGTAAAGTTATCTTTTACATAGCTGTAAATGCTTTTAGCATCACTCAATGCATTGCCACCGGGCGGGCATATTTTATTTAACGTACCGATAAGATTTATAGTACGCAAAGGATCTATAGCCACTCCAAAATAATCACTTCCCAAGAGCTCGTCTTCTGCAACCTTCCAGGTGGTTCTAAAATTATTAACATCCTGCCCGTTAGATGTTTTAGTAAGAGTCAATTCAAGCCTGTCAACATAATCTTTTGGCTGACCTATATATTCCTCACTTTTAAAGGCAGGTATATCCTTCATGATCCATAAATGATTATATATAACCATATCTACACTTACAGGAAGATTTCCGGAGGCTACTGAAATGGTCTTATATCCCTGATCGGTTTTATCCATGAAAAATGAGCCGGGGCCATAATGTATTATCGAATACCTTAACAAGTCAGGAATACCAATTTTATATTCACTGTAAAGGCATGGATATTCCAGGTTCTGAAAATCCCAGTCAGGCAAATAATAAAAACGGGAAGAAGTAATAGAATAGGTATATTCTATTATTGAGCCCGCTGTAACATCGGGCATTGTAAACTTTTTTTCAATTACACCCTTTCTTATTTTCTCAATGAAAATGTCACTATTAAGAAGTTTTGTTTCCACCACTTTACCATTGCTGATATTATAGGAAGAAGCGTGAAAATTATCCATTTTATCCTGTTCGTCATCTTCTCCGTACAACCGTATTTTTATTGTTGCAAGGTCGTATGCTTTGTTATTTAGAATTTTGATCCTTATACTTTTTTTATATACGTAAGATAAATAATGTTTATTACCTACGAATTCTACTGAGCCAACATTTGCTATAATTACCGCGTTTGTATTGCTGTCAATAATTTTATTTGCGGATAAATCAAAATCTGCCGCGGAAATGGTTCCAAATGTATTGGGCTGCTGCTTTTGTGCAGAAGCTATTTCTCCTGAAATAAATAGAAGAAATAATATTGTAAAAGCAGTTTTACAGAGGCAATTTGGATACATAATTAGCGTTTGTTCAATTGTAAACTATGAATATTTATAAGGAATTTAATAATTATAAGTTTTTAGCGAATAAGTCCCGGTAATTTCTCATGGTCGCTAAAGGATTTTATTCCGTTATGGTATTTACTCATCCTTATTGTATCGTGTTTCGATAAATTATTAGCAACAATCGTAAATTCTCAAATGTAAAGTAATAAACGATCGTATTGTTAATATATTATTATCCGTTTTAAATATAACATTCTTTGATATCATGTAAAGGTGTAAGCAGACTGCAATTCTGATTTCATAGCAGCTATCTGAGCTTTATACTTATTTACAATACCTGGAACTGATTTTAATACAAGTGCAATAAATAATTTGTATATTTTAGTTCGGTAAAAGTCAGGGTAATTAAAGTGACGTAACTTCACTTGCAGTTATTGTAATGCCGGGGAAATCTTTCAACCAATAACCATTACTTCAAATGAGTTTACTGCATTCA
>JBDTZL010000262.1:0-6083 GCA_040005125.1 Ginsengibacter sp. | reverse complement strand
TGAATTGGCGGAAGATGATGTAAATAGTTGGGGATATAAACTTATTAAACAAAAAAAAATAATCGATGCGTTAGAAATATTTAAATTAAATGCTTATTTATATCCTGCAAGTGCAAATACTTTTGATAGCCTTGGAGAAATTTATGCCGAACTGGGTATTACAGAACTGGCAATTAAAAATTACGAACAATCTTTCAAATTGAATCCGCAAAATACTAATGCACAACATCAAATACAAAAACTGAAAGCAAATAAATAAAACTCCTACACACTTGCACGGTATTCAATTTGACACAATTGACGAAGGGCGAACGTACAATATTAAGTGGTTTGGCAAAAAACTGGTGCGACGCAATTACATTATGTCCCGGCCGAGTCTCCCGCAGGGGACTCGGCCTGTGGAAATATTCACTAATATTTTGTATTATACCCCCATGTCAATAAAGCAACAAGTATTGAGTGAAGATTTAGTAGCTTTTATTGGAACTCTCTTGCATGCGCCGAGTCCCCTGCGGGAGACTCGGCTGGGACACAGGATTCTATTCATTTACAGGCTCTGAAAAAATTGAGAACAAAAATATATTCAATACGGCACGCCATTTTTGCGCACGCTGAACAGAATACCACAGGTATTTTTTCTTTCAGTGTCCAATACTATATTTTTTACCTTCCGTAATCCCTTTCCAGTGATCGGTTCTGAATGGGCCTGCCGGAAATCCTTCTTTGTTAAAAAGGTTATCAATTCCTGCATCATCTGCCCATCCGAAACGAACCACTGCGGGACTGCTGACACTATCACTATACATGATAACACGGTTACCTTCAATAAAACCTTTTGCATCATGAAATTGTTTGTCCACACCGGCAATCTCAAATCCTTTCAAGATGCCATCAGAGCCTTTTACGGAAAGTCCGCTACCTATATTTTTAAAAGACAGAATGGTCCTGTTTAACGCTGTTTCCATAGATTGATATACAGGCCCGGCACAAACCATATCCTTATTTTCATACAGATTGTGCAATGCAATTGCCGCAAGGCGTTTACCGACGTCTTGTTTATCTTTCGGGTGGATATCTTTTGCCTCACCTATATCTGTTGTTACACACATGCCAGTACCAGCCAATGACAGGGCCATAGTTTGTGCTTCCCGTAACTCCGCCCATGCGCTGCCATTTTTACTATTACCATTTGCTGCATTAAAGCTGGCTAACTGTACAAAATAAAAAGGAAAATTACCCTGGTGCCAGTGTGTCCGCCAATCTTTGATCAACAGCGGGAATGCTTTCCTGTACTGGTAAGCACGGTCAGTATTCGATTCGCCCTGGTACCAGAGCACACCTCTAAAAGCACAGGGAATCAACGGCTTTATCATTGCATTAAATAACATGGAAGGATAACTGTTGGGGTCAATATAAGAAGCTGCATTACTAAGAGACTCCACTCTAAATGACCAGTTACCTGCCAACGGAATAATATGATCACCTATTCTTAGGTTCAGGTTGGCGCTATCGCCATAAATACCACCGCCGTCACCTGTATCTGTCACACGAACAGCAATAAGGTTTTTGCCTTCTTTTAAAACTCCGGCCGGGATGGCATACGCCCGCTTTTTATTGTACCCGTTAGTGCTGCCCGCCATTGCGCCATTTACATAAGTAATATCATTATCATCAATCATCCCCAAATTGAGTGTCGCTGCTTTACCTGTATCTTTTGCCGAAATATCGATCATTTTGCGAAACCACACAATACCATCTAAATCACCCAACTGCTCTGCTTCCCAAAGCGAAGGGATCTTCATTTTGGGCCATTTACTGTCATCCATAGCAGAGTCTTTCCATGATACCACGTCTGTTACATTTACAAGAGGTCCCTGTAAAGCTTCCACTTCTTTTATTGTCGCTTCTTTTCCTGCTCTTTCTAAAGAATCATGATTAAAAGGAGGTAAAGTCTTTATCATGCTTCTGAATTCTTCACTGTTCTCAAGTGCACCACGGCTCATCCATGTTTCAATTTCAGTGCCGCCCCATGAGGCATTGATCAACCCCACAGGAACTTTTAACCTGCTGTATAATTCCTTCGCGAAGAAATAACCAATTGCGGTAAAAGCACCTGCATTCTCAGGGCTGCACATGATCCATTCGCCACCTGGCTTATCATATTGCAAAGACGCCGGCACCACAGCAGGAATTTTAAAATGGCGAATCTGAGCATAATCTGCACCGGCCATTTCTTTACCGGCATTAATAGCCGAACGTACTTCAAACTCCATATTGGACTGCCCGGAACAAATCCATACTTCGCCCACTAAAATATTATTGAACGTTATGCCATTTTTTCCTTTTACTGTTAACCGGTAGGGCCCTCCTGCAACTTCACTGTTTAATTTTACCATCCAGTGACCGTACTCATCCGCGTGTATTGATTTTACCTGTTTATTAAATTGTACGGTAATTTTTTCACCCACATCTGCCCAACCCCACACAGGAATTGGCTTACTACGCTGCAGCACCATATTATTTCCAAATATTTTTGGCAAACGCACATTGGCATATGAAAATAAACTATGAGATAAGGCTACAACTACCAGGAAGATATTTTTCATGTGCAGATTTTATTACTTTCTTTAATAAAAATTGTATTCTGTCCCAGGCACTTCACCTCCAAATAAAACGGGTTATTTAAATTAGTCTATTTCAAAAGACCTTGCTTACCTTATTCCGGCTAATCACTATTCCATTTTGTACTGTGCTGGTTGTTGATTGCTCTTACCCCGCAAATTTACGGTGAAAAGCCCCGGTCATTCTATCACAAAAAAGGGTATTAAATAGTTGCTTTAGGGTAAAGGAATGCGTACCTCAATAGTTAAATTCGCTTAATGAAAAAAATACTGGTTATAATATGTGCCAGCCTTTACGGCTTTGGTGTATTCGCACAACCTTCATCAGGAAGAAATTCAGCCCACCCGGATTCGGTCGCCACCCATAAAGTCATTTTAGATGGTCAATCAAAAATTATTTCCTGGATAACTCCCCAGTCAAAAGCTTACGACCGGTTTCTCCGGGACCGCTGGAATTTTATTTTCACTTCTGTTCCAAAAAGCCCGGGCCCTGGGCCAGGGTCCAACTACCCTGTATATTATTTTTACTGTGCTTATAAAGATCAGCAAATGATCCCCGATACCTGGATGAATGATATCGGCGAAAAAATCCCCAACTGGTTTGAATCTGCCCGGCTATTTTACCAGTATACCGGGGATATACGCAGTATGAAAATCATTGAGAACATGGCCATGTATGCTATCGACCATGGAACAAGCCCTTCTAATTTCAAATGGCCCAATTTCCCTTATACTACCACCAATGCCGGGGATACGCTCTTTCGGGGCTTTACGAATTCAAAAGTAAATTCACTGGTTCTGCATGAAGTGCAGGTAGATCATGCGGGCGATATGGGGCTAACTTATTATAAGCTGTATTTATTTACAGGCAAAGTGAAATTCAAAGTGGCGGCCATTCATGTGGCAAACACCCTTGCACGGTATGCGCGCGCAGGCAATGCGAAACAATCTGTGTGGCCTTACAGGGTTATCATGAAAAATGGAAAAATTACGGCTCCTTATGGCGCTAATTGGATGGGATGTTATACTTTATTAGATCAGTTAACAAAAGCCAATCTTGGAAATGTAAGCGCTTACCGGCTGGCTATGGTAAAAGCTAAAAATTTTATTCTTCAATATCCCATGCAAACCGGGTATTGGACAGATGGGCATACAGACACCGATATCAAATCGGAAACGTATAAAAGTAATATGAGCGCCAGCAATGCTACGCTTTATCTTTTTGATCATCCGGAATTTGATCCTGAATTCAAATCGGATATTCCTAAACTCATTAAATGGACCGAAAATAATTTTATTGAACGTTGCGCTCCCGGAGAGCCGTCCAATCAATGGGGCGCAAATTTGGTGGGCGAACAAGATTCGTTCCTTGTAAAAATGGATTATCAAACCGCACGGTACGCAGCGGAATGCGCCCGTTGGTATTCCATATCAGGCGATTCATCTTATAGAGAAAAGGCTTATCGCTGTTTAAATTGGGTCACCTACTGCAGCGATTCTTTGGGCCTGGCTTTTGAGAGCCCTCTCAGTAAGGGCGTTACAAGCTGGTGGTCTGACTGTTACGGAGAAGGACCGAGAATGTTTTACCATGCCCTGGCGGCGGTGCCGGAATGGGCACCGGGCGACGAAAATCATATACTTTATTCAGAAGGTGTTTTAAAAAATGTAAGCTACAATAATAACATGGTGCATTATACACGTGTGACCAATGGCGTTGAATATTTAAAACTTTCCTTTATACCATCCACGGTAACTGTTAATGGGATGCCGATATCGCGCGCAGATGATTTAATGAAAGAGGGATATGTTCTAAAACATTTAGGTGACGGCAGTTATGCCCTTACCATTAGAAGATCCAGGGCAGGGACTGTTTTGATAAAATAGAACATGCCGGGATTAAGATCCCTGAACTAAGATTTTCAGGATCAGAAGATGGAAGGATTATTAATTACCCCCAATTATTGGATTATTTCAGGAAATTACCTTTAATTATTACACGGATTCTCCGTAAAAACCTTTCGCCCGTTAATATAACCGTTGACATATATTTCGCTGCGCATGTTTACGGTTAATCGTATTTTGATAGCAAAATTTATCAAACTAAAATCAATTGTATGAGACAAAAAAATTTATCAATCAGCTCAATCTTTGTGATGCTGATTGCATTGGTATCAACAACCGCCTATACCCAGGTTACCCTACCCAGGGTACCCAGCCCTGCCGCCGCAATTACACAAACCATTGGCATTTCAACGGTAACCGTAAAATATTCAAGGCCATCCGTAAAAGGGCGTGAAATATGGGGAGCACTGGTTCCTTATGGATGGAATGTTCAGGGGTTTGGTGCCGGTAACTCAGCTCCATGGCGGGCAGGAGCCAATGAAAATACCGTCATTACATTTTCACATGACGCAAAAGTGGAAGGCCAGCCGGTACCGGCGGGTTCCTACGGTTTAACTTTCGTTATCAATAAAGACAACAGCGGAGAAGTGATCCTGTCAAAAGATTATAAGTCATGGGGAAGTTTTTTCTATGATCCGAAACAAGATTTGATGAGAGCGAAGATACAGGTACGCGATGTACCGCAACTAACAGAAATGCTCACCTATGATTTTATCAATGATACCAAAACATCATCGGAAATGGTGCTCAACTGGGAAAAAAAGCAGTTCCCGGTGAAAATAGAATTTGATGTTGACAAAATTGTTATGGATAACGCAGAAGCGGAACTGAAAGGAGCTACCTCATTTAATCCGCAGGGGCCTGCAAGCGCCGCTAATTATGCACTTGCTAATAAAGTAAACCTGGATGAGGGGCTTAAATGGGCAGACCAGGCAGTAGCACAAAATAAGAGTTATACAAATTTAATGCTTAAAGCAAATGTCTTAAAGGAAATGGGTAAAACGGAAGAGTCAGCAAAACTTATGAATGATGCAGCGCCAATTGCAACCGAAGCTGAACTCAATGCTTATGGATACCAGTTGCTCGCTGCAGGTGATAAAGATAAAGCCATTGAAGTGCTGTTACTAAACACCAAAAAACACCCTGAAAGTGCCAATACATGGGACAGCTTGGGCGAAGCCTATGCCACTAAAGGAGATAAGAAAAATGCCATCGCAAGTTTTAAGAAATCACTTAGTATGAATCCTCCACCGCTGGTAAAAGCAAATTCCGAAAAATTTATGCACCAGTTGGGAGCTCTATAAATTACTTAGGCTGATAACTTTTGGAAAGTTCTAATCTTTCCAAAAGTTATTTTTTTTAGGGGGTACGTGGAGGCCGTAAACTTTTGGAAAGTTGAGATTACACTTTTGGAAAGTTCTAACTAAACTTTCCAAAAGTTATTTTTTTTAGGAGATACCTGGAAGCCGTAAACTTTTGGAAAGTTGAGATTACGCTTTTGGGTTCTAAACTTTCCAAAAGTTATTTTTTTTAGGAGATACCTGGAGGCCGTAAACTTTT
>JBDTZL010000228.1:0-20553 GCA_040005125.1 Ginsengibacter sp. | reverse complement strand
TGGTTAATGCGTTAAACAGTTTTCTTAATTCTGTTTCATTTAAAAGTTTAGGAAGAATCATCGGTTTTTTCGGCCTTGGTATTTCCCAAAAGAATTTTTCTTTTTTTAAAACCTGCTCAAAATAAAACTTCAGGGAATTTATCCGGCTATGCAGTGTATTCTCACTCAGCTTTAATTTCTCCAGGCAATATTGCATATAATCTTTTATCCGCGCAGTGCTAAATTCATAAGCCGGAACACTCTGTATTGTATTTAAAAACTGGGTAAATTCATTGGTGTAGGTCCTTATGGTTGAAGGGCTATAACTTTTTAAAACCAAATGCTGTTTAAATTGTTGAAGCGCCACAGTATTTTCTTTGCTCAACTTATGTATTGAACCTGGCTGTTGTGCCAGTTTTGATTTTATGGTATTAATTGTGACAGATACCTGTTTTGATATAGCTTTTTTAGGGTTTGATACAGTTGACATTATTCCATTTTCCTTCCTTTTTAAAAGATATTCTTTTAGTGCATCAGTTTGTAAGTCGGCTTTACCTGACAAAGATTTTGAAAGAAGCTCATAATTGTTTTCCGTGCATGGCACATACCAGCACTTATTTGTACGGCTCCACCTGGCTCCGGCCTTTTTTTGAAAGATATAATTCAGGGCTGCGTTTTGATTGGAAAAAATTCCAATACATTCCTTATCTCTGTGGTAAAATGCGTTAAGTATTACAGTTTCCATTGTTAAAGTATACAATTCAATTAGTGACCCATACTATTTATTTGCAGACGCGGGCCTTATATGAGTCCCTTTTAATATCGACTGCTTAAATTCTGCCAGCGAGCTAAACCACATGTTCCGGTAATTTTAAAATATCTTCTGTCATATCATAATAAAGGTTTTGAAGCTGATGAATATATTTTATGTGTGGTAGTTTGATATCATTGTTTACCACTAAAAGCAATTTGTCATCTTTTATCCGGTGAAAGTTGAAATATACGTTCGCGCAGAACTTCTGTAATAACCTCCTTTCTGAAATAGTAATCGAAGCAAAATTAAGCCTGGAAAGCCTAACGGAATTTATTGATAATGGCCTTAGTAATGGTAAAAGTGTCCCGATGTTCACCAGATCGCTAACGCCAATCTGCTTTATTTGGCCTTTAAATTCAAAGTAATTGTAAGGTCTTATTTCAATAATATCCAGCATAGCAAAAGTTTTGTGCCCACCAAAGCATTAGACAGAAGCATAACTCTGCTAAAACTCATATCTCACAAATCTACAAAGTTTAAATTACTAAAAAAATTAGTTTTTTATGCTAATGAAATTAGCTTTGTGTCAGTTATTTTATTCTATAATTGTTTTGATCAATTTAAGAAAACCGGCATGTATGTAAACTGCAAAACATATTATAGTTTCCGCTACGGCACATTTTCAACACAGGAGTTAGTAAATATGGCAGCCGAAAATGGCGTTTCCTCGTTGGCATTAACTAATATCAACTCAACCTGCGATGTATGGGAATTTGTTCAGCTCTGTAACGAAAAAAACATTAAACCAATAGCCGGAGTTGAAGTACGAAATAATGATACATTTCTTTACCTGCTTATTTCTGCCAATGCAAACGGCCTTTCCTGGATACATGAGTTTTTGTCAAGACATTTAATGGCAAAAAAGCCTTTTCCCGAAGCCGCCGAAAATCCATCTTTCTTTAATGATGTTTCAGATGGCTTTGTCATTTACGGGCTCACTACAAAAAGACTAGGTGAATTGCGCTCTAATGAAAGAGCAGGTATACATCCCTGGGAAGTAAATAAGCTCGTTACACTTGAGTGGAAAAATAATGCCGATAAGCTGGTGGTACTTCAACCGGTTACGCTTCAAAATAAAACTTATTTTAACCTGCACAGGCTGCTTCGTGCTATTAGCAAGAACTGTCTACTTTCCCAACTTCCAGGAGAAGCACAGGCTTCTGAAAATGAAACATTTGTTGCACCAACTCTGTTGTTGCAGGCATTCAGGGAATATCCATTCATTGTTACCAATACCTACAAATTAATGGAAACTTGTTCTGTAATGATGAATTTTCAAACAGATAAAAACATGCAAAGCTATAGCGCAAGTAAAGAAGACGATAAAGTTTTCTTACTAAAGCTTGCCCATGACGGTTTCCTAAAGCGCTACAGTAAAAAGAATAACATTGCTTTCCAGCGCCTGGAGAAAGAATTGAAAATTATAGATGAGCTGGGATTTAATGCTTACTTCCTGATTAATAATGATATCGTGCACTATGCGAATACACGGGGATTCTACCACGTGGGGCGTGGTAGTGGGGGCAATTCAGTCGTAGCCTATTGCCTGGGGATTACAGACGTTGACCCGATCGAACTCAACCTGTATTTTGAGCGCTTCTTAAATCCCGAGCGAACATCTCCGCCCGATTTTGATATTGATTTCAGCTATACAGACCGGGATGAGGTTATGGATTATGTATTTAAGCGTTTCGGCAGGGATCATGTTGCACTATGCGGCTCTTATTCTACTTTTAAACACGATGCAGTTATTCACGAGCTGGGAAAGGTTTTTGGGTTACCTGAGGAAGAAATAAAAGCATTGCAACGAGCCAGTGGCGCCGGGGATCACATTCAGAAATTGATTTTACAATATGGACTGCTCTTAATGGGATTTCCAAATATCATGTCGATTCATCCGTGTGGCATGCTGATCACTGAAGAAAAGATCACCAACTACGCTACCTGCTTTTTGCCACCCAAGAACTTTACCGGCGTACAGATGGACATGTTCACTGCAGAAGATATAGGCATAAATAAATTTGATATTTTAAGTCAGCGAGGCCTTGGGCATATAAAGGAATGTTTGCGCCTTATTAAAGAAAATAAGGGGGTAGATGTAGACATACATAATTTTAAAAAATTCCGAAACGATGAAGGAATAAAAAAACAGATTCGCGAAGCCAACACAATAGGTTGCTTTTATATAGAATCACCCGCCATGCGCCAACTTTTAAAAAAACTTCGGTGCGACGATTATTTAACGCTTGTTGCGGCAAGCAGCATTATACGCCCGGGAGTGGCGCAATCAGGTATGATGCGTGAGTATATCTATCGCTATCACAACAGGGACAAGGTTCAATACCTCCACCCTCTCTTTGAAGAACATTTAAGTGAAACTTTTGGCGTAATGGTCTTCCAGGAAGATGTCATAAAAATAGGTCACTACTTTGCAGGTTTAACACTCGGTGAGGCTGATATATTAAGAAGGGCAATGAGTGGAAAGTATAAGAACAATAATAAGTTTTTTATGATAAGAGATAAATTCTTATCTAACTGTAAAAACATAGGCCATCCCGATGAACTCGCAAAAGAAGTATGGCGGCAAATGGAAAGCTTTGCAGGATATAGTTTTAATAAAGCACACTCGGCAAGCTTTGCAGTGGAAAGTTACATGAGCCTCTATTTAAAAACCTATTACCCAAAAGAGTTTATGGTAGCCGTTATCAACAACTTTGGTGGTTTTTATTCAAGAGAATTATACTTTATGGAACTGCTTAAAACGGGTAGCGAAATAAAAGCTCCTTGCGTGAATAACAGCGACGACTACACAAATATAAAAGGCAATGAAGTTTATGTGGGATTTATTCACATCAAAAGGTTGCAGTCGAAGCTTGTTGAATTAATATTTGATGAGAGGAACGAAAACGGCCATTATCAGCATTTGCAGGATTTTATTGAACGGACTGATATTGGTCTTGAGCAACTGAATACGTTGATCAGCGTGGGGGCTTTTCGATTTACAGGCAAATCAAAAAAACATTTGTTGTGGGAAGCAAACTTTCTGCAGAAAAAAAATCAGCCTCGATTGCATATCGGCCAGCCTTTATTTGAAGATGAGCCTTTACAATTTTCCTTACCTGAATTAACAGACCATCCTTTAGACGACTTGTATGATGAATTGGAAATAATGGGTTTTACTGTTACCAATCCATTTGCTTTGGTGGACGATGATCCGGGTAAATATACTTCAGCAAGAGACCTTGCCGATCATGTAGGCAAAACAGTTAATTGCCTCGCTTATTTTATAGCGCATAAGCACGTAATTACAAAAAATAATGACCCAATGTATTTTGGAACATTTGTAGATGACAATTTAGATTGGATTGATACGGTACACTTTCCGGATGTGGCTAAAAGATATCCCATCAGCAACAGTGGCTTTTATCGAATAACCGGTAAAGTGGTTGAAGATTTTGGAGCGCAAAGTGTTGAAGTTTCTAAAATGATAAAGCTTGGTTATAAAAATCGCAGTTATTCAAATCTCAGTTAATGATATTAGGTGCGGACAGACATATTACCCACATGGACCTGGATACATTTTATGTATCAGTTGAATACTTGCGCAACAGCAGGCTTAAGGGCAAACCGATACTTATTGGAGGATTGAGCGACCGTGGAGTAGTTGCTTCATGCAGCTATGAAGCAAGGAAGTTTGGCATACACAGTGGAATGCCTGTGAGAGCTGCCTTGCGCCTATGTTCACATGCTATAGTAATAAAAAGTGACTTTGAGGCCTACAGTAAATATTCAAAACTTGTAACTGAAATCGTAAAAGAAAATGTTCCATTATTTGAAAAAGCAAGCATCGATGAATTCTATATTGACCTTACCGGTATGGATCAATTTTTTGGATGCCGCAAGTTTAGTGACGAATTAAAAAAGAAAGTTTATAAGGAAAGTGGCCTTGGTATTTCTTATGGCCTGGCATCAAATAAATTAATCAGCAAGGTAGCCACGAATGAAATAAAGCCAAATGGACAATTAGAAATCTCTTTTGGGAATGAGAAAACATTCCTGGCCCCGTTAAGTGTTATGAAAATACCTGGTATAGGGAAAGAAACAGGTTTTAAATTATTGAAGATGGGTGTTGAAACTGTGAAAACATTAAGCGAAATACCCATGAAGATGATGCATAATCTTTTGGGCAAAAATGGAATTGAACTGCACAAACGGGCAAATGGTATTGATGAGAGCCCGGTAATTCCTTACAGGGAACAAAAATCCATCAGCACCGAGCAGACTTTTGACAGCGATACTATAGATACAGATTTTATTCATAGGGAATTAGTAAGAATGACAGAGAAAGTTGCATTTGAGCTTCGCTCCAAGAATAGATTAACCGGCTGCATTTCTGTGAAGATTCGGTATAGTGATTTTCAAACAGAACAAAAACAATCTTCAATAGAATATTCATCGTCGGACCGGGTGTTGCAGAAAAAGGTCAATGAGTTGTTCAATAAGTTATATACACGAAGACAACTGATAAGGCTAATCGGAGTTCGTTTAACTGACCTGATTCCTGGCACATATCAAATTCACCTCTTTGACGATACACAGGAAATAATCCGGTTATACCAGGCCATTGATAGCGTAAAAAAACAATATGGGGAAAAATATCTAATAAGTGCGGGAGGTTACTTTAAGAAAAATCGCAATAGGCCGACGCTCATAAATAGTTAAAAGGTCAATTCTAATGCAGGAACATCTTCATGTTCAAATTCTTTGGTCGGCTCCAAAGCTTCTCTAAAATCTTTTGCAATATTACATGCCTGCATTTCTGTGGAATAATGAAAAAATAACACCGTCGTAGCGGGGAAATGGGAAAAAATAATTTAATAAACATCATGCAACGATTGTGGCGTAGCGGTTGTCAATAAGACAAAAACATGAAAAGAAATGTAGGTTTTATAGTACTTGCGGCTCTGAGCTTCTTTGCCTGCAAGAAAACTAACCATCCTAATATTACCACTGATAAGTACAATATAAGCGCAGAAATAACGCAGGATTCTCTGTTAAAATATTCTCTTGGTAGTATTGGTATCGAAGACAGCTTGAAAATCAGCATGCCTCCGTTGCATGCGGTTACCAGCTATCTGATAAAAGAACCGGCAGATAATAATTGGTATTATAGCTATAAGGCTGCTCCTGATTTTTCTGGTGCAGACAGGATTACGTTAATGCACTATATTTCTGCCGGAGGCCAGCCCATTGATTCGGTAGCAATTTATTTAACTATTGAGGTGGTGCAATAGGGAAAAGCATATTTAGCCTGCCTTTGTCTTCCACTCTCTATTAAAAATATTTAAAAAGCCAAAATATGCCGCCGATGTTGCATAGCGGAGGTAGCCTTTCTACCAGGGAAAACTTTATTTAGGAAACACCGACCATGCTTAACCGGTCGTTTGAGGACTTGGCTAGGCCAGCCTCCATTATGTCCGCTAAGACACCACCTTCAAAATTTATATTTTGCTCTAACTGCAAGAGAATTGGTAATAACAAGCATACCTAGTCAACCTTCCTCCAAATAAAAATAAAAGGTTTAATCGTTGCCAGAATCACATAAATGCTAACCAAATATTGAATCATAAGTTGCGATGTGGAATGTGGATTGCCAGTTGGTTTATAATTCTTAAAAAATACATGATACATGAAAGCGGCTATTAAAATTACCACTTGAATAAATGCGAGAATTGAATTTAATAAAGGGGAGTTTTTTCCTTTCATACTTAGCGCCGGAAGAAAAAATACCATTACCGGATATAGCAAATTGAAAAAAATAACCTTAGGAAAAACAATGCCAAATCATCACAGCTAGTTTTCGTCATTTTCAATTACGTTAGAGTGGTAATGCCAATTTACATCACATTAAGCAAGTTTCGAAGATATTCTAAAACAGCCCACCCTCAATACGTTGGCATTTTTTAAACTCTAAGTCTTTTTAGTGTACAGATAATCAATGATCCCAAAGTCCTCTGCAGCACTCGGATTACTAACAAAGAATTTAAAAACCTTGTACCAGTCCGAAGTATTGTTAAAAAAGAAGATCTCCTTGCATTCTTTAGCCTGCATGTAAGGAAGCGCTTCGCTGGAGACGAACGGCAATTTCATTGAGGCGGAGTCAATAAATTTTAGAGTGGATTTGCAGTCATTATACAAATTTGTCAGGATATCACGTCAGGTGTAAGACCCTTTTACATGCTGGACGATGCTTGTTTAAGAGGATTCGATTTATAGTGAAGTTTGAACTGCTAACAATTCAACAAATTGATGTGCTTATAAAACTGACTTTAAAAAACGGTCATTTTGATTTTGGTAAGCAAGGGAGTGTAAAAAAATTATTCAAAGCGCACCTGGTCTTTGCTATTACAGTATACAGAAAACACTTATTACGGCTATCCACGCAATCTTTTTAACCAAAATAAAAAAGCTTCCCATATTTATGCCTCAGTATCAACAAGTTGTTGCATAAAATAATACTGGACTGTCATAATTTTACATAGACAATTAAAATCGTATTTATTTATGAATACCATTACTCTTCTACAATTAGCCCCTAGTGTTATGACAGCCGTAGGTACAATGTTTAACGAAGAAACTATAAAATCAATGACAGAACTTATTAGAAAAGGAACATTTGGACCAGGTGTTTTTACTTGTAAAGATATTTATGCAACTTATGAAGAACTAAAAAGCAAAGGGGTTGAATTTATGAAGCCACCAACAAAAGAATTTTACGGAAAAGAAGCATTATTTAAAGATGATTCTGGTAATTGGTTTTCTCTTGCACAAATTGGTTAAAGAATATCTTTTTTCCAACTCACATTAAACCACTTTAATTTCAAAAAATTATTCCGAAAAATGAAATCAATATTTGACAAAACAACAAGAGATGAATTGATTAAAAGAATCAATTCGCTTAATGAAGATAGCCTAGCTCAATGGGGCAAGATGAATGTTTACCAAATGGTAAAACATTGCAGACTTTGGGAAGAAATGATGCAAAACCAACAAAATTTGAAACGAGTATTTATAGGTAAAATATTTGGGGGAGTGGCTTTGAAAACGGTGCTAAAAGATGACAAACCATTAAAGCGAAGTACACCAACTATCCCCTCTCTAATTATTAAAGAAATCATAGGCGACACTGCATCGGAAAAAGCAAAATGGGCCGCGAACATTGAGCAATATGCAAATTTTTCAAACCCGAACTTTGTACACGTTTTTTTCGGAAAAATGACAAAAGAGCAAATCGGACAAATGGTGTATAAACATATCGACCATCACTTGCGACAATTTAATGGTTAGCGATCGATTGGCCTAGGAAAGAAAATAGATTGACAAGAACAACGAACCCGCACAAAAGTATGCTGCAAGTGGTCTGGACCTTTATCTTCGGCTGTGCCATGGCATAAACCGGTTCAAGAATAAAAATAAACTTGTGAGAAATATGTGACTTTCCATCACCATATCGTAATCACCTGCGCCTATTTAATTATACCGAGTGTAGTCATCTATTTCAAGAGACCAACGTTGAGTCGCATTGGCGGAGCACCGACCGGTGGGGCTGCCAGTGGAAGTCTGCTCTTAATTGTATTTCTTCTAGGTCATGTTTATGGTATGTGGCAAGCTTCCTCTCCATTAAAGCCAGGCATATTGATATCGCTTTATATCAGTACTGCTATCTTCTGTGCACCAATCTACCTACTTATTTAGCTTCTCTGTCTTAACAATCAGACATTCATCTTTCTTCCCAATTCCTTTACCTGTACGGCAAATAATAATACCAATATCAAAGCGGTTACAGATGCAAGAAAGGATATTATTAATCCGATATTTTTATGCCCCAGAGGTGTATAATTGGGTTGTAGCTCGTAGGGCCTTTCAAAAGGCACTTGCCTTACCGATCCGACTTTTGCACTTTCCTCATTGATATATTCAACAATGCTTTTAATATTATTATCTGTAAGATCAGGATGATCGGGCATTATTGTGTTGTTGAATTTTGAATACAATGCAATTGCCGGGATATCACCACTCTTGATAACTGCTTGCGAAGAATGAACAAATTTAATGATCCAGTCTGTGGTGTGCCTTTGATTTACGTTGGCCAATGCAGGGCCGGCAAAATCCTTATCAATTCTATGGCACGCCATACACCTGGAGGTAAAAATGTTTTTACCTTCGTCCAGTGGCAATGCTGTCGATTTTGTAACCACAAAAAATAGGAAGCAAAAAAAAATGAGCAGTAATTTGATTTTCATTTTCTAATTCTTTAGCATTTGTAATTAATTTTCTTTTCGCCAGAATTTCTCCTGCCTGTCAAAACAATTTCATAATACTATGAAAATAAAGATTGGATCTATTTTGATCATCAGGAATTCCGATAGCAAAAATAAAGCGTATGGCTGCAGGTAACTATGATGAAGATCATTCAGATAAGTGATTTTTATCAGGAGCGTCGAATATCTTATACTGAAAGTATGGGTTGTTGTAAAAATTTATTTGGCCATTACCTGGTTGTAAAGCACCTAATTTCGGAGTCGCAAAAAAACAACCGCTTAGTACGGCAAGCTAATTTTAATTTTCGCTTTGTAATTTTTTAATATCTGCGATCAATTGTTTTATTTCATCAGGGCTGGTTCCCTTATAATATCCACGGATATTCTTTTTGGTGTCTATCAAAACAATTTGATCGCTGTGAATAAAATCATCCGGACCACCATCACCATCGGTAGCAACAACCTTGAACGCGTTTCTTGCCAGCTTATAGATATCTTTTTTAGATCCAGTTATTAAATTCCATTGGCTTGTATTGAGTTCGAATTGACCAGAGTATTTTTTTAATTGCGTGCAACTATCTCTTTCAGGATCTACACTAAAGGAAGCTATTTGCAAAATTTTTTCCTTGCTGAAATAATCATCCACTTTTTTCAGAGATAGCGTCATTTTGGGGCACACAGACGGGCAATGGGTAAAGAAAAAATCAGCTACCAGTATTTTATTATTCCAGTCACTTTTATTGAGTTTCCTGCCATCCTGGTTTAGAAAATTAAATGAGGGTAGCTGCGTCAATAAATTTTCATTTGCGCGTGGTGAATTATAGACTGGTAGTTTTTCATATCTACTTTGAAACCAGTTAACCAAAGCATAAGCCATCATCGGTAACACAAATACCAGGGCAATAAAAATCCAAAGTATTTTGCCTGGTTTCATTTCGTACTGTTTTCAGTTTTAACAGGAAAAGGATTATCAGGTGTAAACTGTGGTGCATTGGGCCCGGTATTCTTATTTACATTGATTAATGCCGGGATATATGCCATCATTAATATTATCACCATTGCTACCAGCCACGGTTTAAATCTATCAAGCAGTGCAATCCTTGGTTCATTGTGATATGCTTCGCTTACCGGAAAATCGAGCACGCCTGCTCCGGTACTTTTTCTTAAAATCGTTCCAAAAAAAACAACGAAATATAGCATGCCGGCCACAAACATTATGATGCCCCCGCACAACGCAAGTGTTGTAGTAGGCACCCATGCAGGATGATATAATTCACTTTTGGGGTTCAGGTAGGTCATCCCCAGGTTTGTTCTTCTTGGTTCTCCAAGTAATCCTCCCCACATTAACCCTGTTGAAAAAATTAATACTCCAATCATCCACAAATAGGGAATAATAACATTTACTTTAGGAAGAAAAATCTTTTTACCTGAGATTGTTGAATACATATAAGTACTCATACCAATGATAGCCAGAAAGACAGGCCCTGCAACCGTCATATGGAAGTGTCCTGGCAGCCAGGCGGTGTTATGAATTACGCTGTTTAACTGGTAGGATGCGTTTACTATTCCCGTAAGGCCGCCAAAAATAAATAGTATTAAACCACAGATAAAATAAGCGAACAAATATTTTTCTGTATCCAGGTAAGGCAGCTTTCCCATCCATCCAAACCATCCTTTTGACCCTCTTAACTTTCCTGCATATTCAAGGGAAGCAGCAAGGGTAAATGCAGTGATAAAGCTGGGTATGACAACTCCAAATGTCAAAAAACCCTGGAAGAATTTCACGCCTCTTGTAATAGAAGGATCTGAGAACTGGTGATGCACCCCAACAGGTACGGAGAATATCAGAAATAGAAATAAGGCAATCCTTCCTGCCCTGTCGGAAAATAATTTACCGCCTGCAAGCTTTGGCAACATAGTATAAAACATAATGTATGCAGGCAACAACCAGAAATAAACCAGGGCGTGGCCAAAGAACCAAAAAAGAGTACGGGCAAGAGTTACATTTACTCCCCGGGTCCATCCCATTGACCAGGGGATTAATAAAACCAATACTTCATAAGCAACGGCAAGTGTGCATACAAACCAGATAGTAAAGTTTATCAATGTACCCAACACTGCCAATGGTGTTTTGACTTCTTCGTTTACTTTTTTCCAATTCATATACATTCTTGCCCAGTCAAATAATGGTACCCATGATCCAACAATTAGCAACGCAGCCCCCAAATAAAATAAAGGATGGGCTTTTAACGGTGGATAAAAAGTATACAGTACTGATGCTTTTCCTGCCAGCATTGCCCACGCCGCCAACAGTGTTCCGGTTATCATTAGTGCAAAGCTTAGCCAGGCAAGATTTTTATTAGGTTCTGTTTTCAAATAAAAAGCCATGATCGCATGGCCAAATGCAACAGCGAAAAATGTTGTGAGCACTAATGCATTTATAACACCGTGCAATGTCAACCCCTGGTAATATTCAAGCTTGGCAAATGCAGGCTGGTGCAGCACGCCTGCCCTGTAAATAGTTTGCATAAGGCCGTGGTAAAGGCCAAGTGTCAATAATGCAACGGGAATTGACAGCTCTAAATAAATTACGCGCTTAAATGATTTGCTTAATTGCATGTATTGTTATTTATTATTGTTGGGATAGTTTACAATCACTTCAGCCTGCATGCTCTGATGACCTATGCCACAATATTCGTGGCAGATAATTTTATATACACCTGGCTTTTCAAACTTTACGGTTGTCTTATTTATGTTACCGTATATAGCCATCATGTTTACATTTTTTTCGGCGATATTAAATCCATGCACCACATCTTTAGAGGTTACATAAAAATCAACTTCGCTTCCAACAGGTATATAAATTTGAGAAGGCTGAAACATCCACATTTGGGCAACTGCGAAGACCTGGTAAGTTTTATCATCTATTTTATTTACCCTCGGCACTTCGTATGCTTTATCGTATGGAATACATTCTGGTAAATCACTTTTGTATTTCCCCCTGGCATATAAAATAGAAAATATAAAAAGAGCAAGAATGCTTCCTGTTATTATCAATACTTTTTTCTCTGATTTATCTACTGTCATATCTTATGTTTTAAACTCTGCCAATCATTAAAAAATAGATTCCAAACCATATAACCAGGCAAAGGATAACCAGCAAAACAAAAAACGCCATTGCGCCTTTCGGTATAAATTTTTTTTCTAATTGACTTTGGTCCATGGATTTTAAATTTATTATAACAAAATGTTTTTGAAAAATTCCGGAAGAGATGATTTGGAATATTTAAATGTATGCCTATTATCAGTAATTATGATGATGAAAAATCAGCTTTGATCAATTTTTTATCACATTTATATTAGTTTAATATTTCAATCTCACAGTAAATAATTTGTTTATATGAGAGCTGTTAGTTGACAAAAAATCATTCCTGTTTTTCAATTGCCGGTGTCATGGACAAGACAGAGAGTGTTACGCTATTTAATTATATAAGTTTACCCGCTCCGGCAACTTTGATTAACAAAAGAATAGTATGGGACTTTATTAACGATAGTACGTCAAAAGCAATTTTTACAAATAAGAATATTTCGATTTCTGCGATACTTTTTAACAAGCAAGGACAACTGGCTGATTTTATATCTCGACAGGACAGCGATTTCAGATATGAAACAATATCCATTTTCAACTCCTATTTCTGCATATAAAAACATAAAAGGATTTAATTTGATGTCATCCGGTTAAACAGTCTGGTATTATCCTGACGAAAAATTTACTTATGGAAAATTTACTCTCAAAGACATTGAATATAACCATAAATAAAAGACGGCCAATCAATAAGGAAAAGTGATATTTAAAGCTTAATTACAACTTCGGTTTTAAACCTTATTAAGGAAACGAAAGCTCCGTAGTCAGATGCTTTTAATTAAATCGGAGGATTGGAAATAGTAATGTCCGATAGTGTTGGCTTAAAATTAGCTGATACACAATTCTTGCGATGGGTTTATTAAAGGGCATTCATCTTTCTCTAATTCAACAATTGACAATAATTAATTAGGCCGCAAGCAAATCACACAATAGTTTTAAGTCTTCTAATAAATAGTTCGGGTTTTTGTACCCACGGGGTCACAGGGAATGGCAATAGCTCTTAAGAGTTTTTTATTTATAAGTGCCTGATAAAGTGCAACATATCCACCGGCTTGATTCCAACCGAGCTGTGGAGTCATTATCCATTATCTGGGTGAACAAATCAATCCCCTCATAAAGAATAGGCAAGCCATGTCCCTTTAAATGAACCCTTTCATCAATCGGAAGCCAATGGGAAAAGCTGGGGTTCAGTTCATAGGAATTCCGGTGGGGCAGGATGTATGTTTCAAAACCAACACCTCAAAGTAAAAAAGAACCATTAAATACTATGTCATATGTAAGGTTAAAAGTATATATTGTGGATATTATAAAAAACTATAATTTAAAAGACATGAAAAAAATTTCTACTTTATCCGCCCTCGTTTTGCTATTTCAATTGGCAGGCTTTTCACAGCAGGAAGAAAATGGAACTATTTACATTAAGCATCCTAATATTGATGCAGTAAATAAAACAACAGCAGCTTATCTTGCCAAAGATTGGGCCGCTGAAAAGACTCTTTATTCCGATACTGCCAAATGGTGGGCATCAGGAGTGGAAAAACCAATCCCAATCGCTGATGCTATTAAAAATTGGTCTGCCGACTATGATTATTATGATAGTCTTAAAATAGAAAAAAGAGGCTATCCTGATTACTTACATTATAAAGACCAGGATGGTAAAACTGTTCAGTCATGGTGGGTTATGAGTGGTATATCAAAAAAGAGTCACAAAAAAGCAAGTGTATATTTTGTCCAATTTGATGATTTTAATAATGATGGGAAAATAGTTTTTGAAAGTATATTCGGAGATTTTTCCAAATGGCAAAAAGAATAAGATGAGCGTGCGTAAGGAAAAGGCAAACAGTGATGTTTGCCTTTTTTATTTGAGATTGAATCCGGGAAGATGGTTTATCATATTATACTTGTAAAGAATCTTAATGGTTGACGAAGAATAGAAATCAAAAATGAAATTTACCTTGACCACTTTTTATTTGGAATTCCTCTGCTAGCATTAGTTTGCTCCAAATCGAAAAGTGGCGCTATCCTGAGTTTGTAACTTAAGTCAGCGGTGTTTTTATTACTTAAAGTTTCACATTAACGGCCAAAAAAAAATGAAAAATATTTTAGTTGTACTTCTCCTTTTTATTTAAAAAGTGAAATCTATCAAACAATCAATTTAATGTACGATGTGAGATGTACGATGAGAGATGTACGATGTACGGCGTAGGGGAACTCATTTTTGTCATCTATCTTTATTAAATTCTATAATTTCGAGGAAGAGAAAAAATTTAGCCTGATTCTTTTAGCCTCATAGAGGCGAAATATGAGTAGAAAATACATTTCATTTTGGTTTTTAGAGATCCGTAGCAGCCGTGTGTAAAACATGTCGCTCCTACGGAGCTCAAACTACACGGTTGGCTTATTTTTACTAATATTTCGACCCTCGGGGCCTTAAAGGAAAAGACAACAGTCAATTGCAAAATGTTTAATGCGGTTTTAATTTTTTATTTGCAGTAATAAAATATCCATTATTTAATAGTGAAAAAGACACAAGGTGCTTAGTTACTCGTACATCCCACATCGTCCATCGCACATTGGCTTCACATCGTACATCCAAAATTATCCTATCTTAGTTTTTTACAATTCTATTTATGGCTTTAAGCAGAATATGGGCGGCTTTTATTATTGTTTCAATCCTGGCAGCAGGTTTCCAATGCTTGTTCACAAAAAGAAATGCTGATATTTTCAACCGCATGGTAACAGGAAAATCCGGCGATACTTCTCAAACAAGATCTGCAGATACTTCTTTAATGCCTGCAACAATGTTACAAACTTTACAAAGCGGCAAAGAGTATAATAATGGCGATGTAAAATTTATTAAAGCCGGCAATGGTCATTATATTTCATATAAAGAACAAAATGCAGATGGCATTATTGCCACCACCAAAAGCGCTGTTGATATTTCTATAAACCTTATCGGCATAATGGCGTTATTTATGGGTTTTATGAGCATTGCCGAAAGAGCGGGCGGCATACGGCTTTTATCAAAAATAATCGGGCCCTTCTTTTCAAAATTATTTCCGGAGTTGCCACGCAATCACCCGGCAATGGGGCACATGCTCCTGAATTTTTCTGCCAACTTATTAGGGCTTGATAATGCAGCAACCCCATTCGGCATTAAAGCAATGGAAAGCCTGCAGGAGATCAATCCAAAAAAAGATACTGCATCTAATTCACAGATCATGTTTTTGTGTTTACATGCTGCCGGCCTTACATTGATACCCGTTAGCATCATTGCCGTGAGAGCGTCATTAAAAGCAGCGAATCCCACAGACATTTTTATTCCCTGCATGATAGCCACCTTTGTAGCCACAATGGCCGCTATGCTGATAGTATCCTTCAAACAAAAAATAAATGTATTGCAACCGGCGATATTGTTATGGGTGCTCAGCCTTTCTGCTATTATTTCTTTGCTCGTTATCTATCTTAAAAGACAAAGTTTTGAAAGTGTGCAAACGTTTTCGGGTATACTAAGCAATGGCATTATATTGCTCATTTTTTTTTGTATTACCCTCGGGGCATTGTATAAAAACATCAATATTTTCGATGCATTTGTAGAAGGTGCCAGGGGCGGTTTTGAAACTGCCGTGCGCATCATCCCTTATCTCGTAGGAATGCTGGTGGCAATAAGCATGCTGCGCACAAGTGGCACTTTTGATGTCATTGTAGGTGCAATGAGAAATCTTTTTGCTGCAATGGGGGCCGATACGCGTTTTGTAAACGGGCTTCCAACAGCATTAATAAGACCTCTCAGCGGAAGCGGAGCACGCGGAATGATGATTGATACTATAAAAACTTATGGGCCGGATTCATTCTCAGCCAGCCTTTCTTCTATTTTGCAAGGCTCGTCAGACACTACTTTTTATGTGATAGCAGTTTATTTTGGCGCTGTGTCCATAAAAAATACCCGTTATGCAATAGGTGCCATGCTGCTCGCCGACCTGGTTGGCATCGTGACTTCTATATTGTTATGCTATCTATTTTTCGGAAACAGTTTGTAGTAAAAGGCTGTGAGCTGTCAACTCTCACTAAACAATCGTTGTTACATTTTCAAATAAACTGTTCACAAACTCTTTTTTATCAAATACTAAAAGATCGGTGGCCTTTTCACCAACTCCTATAAATTTAACCGGGATTTTAAATTGATCTGCTATTGCCAGCACAACCCCGCCCCTGGCAGTGCCATCAAGCTTCGTAATTGCGATGGCAGTTACATTAGTTGCTGCAATAAAATGCCTCGCCTGCTCCACTGCATTCTGCCCCGTGCTTCCGTCAAGCACAAGCAATACTTCGTGAGGCGCCCCCTGAAGCGCTTTACTTACAGACCGCTTAATCTTGCTGAGCTCTTCCATCAAATGAATTTTATTATGCAATCTGCCGGCGGTATCTATCAACACAACATCTGTATTTCTTGCAACCGCGCTTTGCACCGCATCAAATGCAACAGCGCTGGGATCAGCACCCATCGCATGTTTTACTATCGGTACCTTCGCCCTTTGGCTCCATATATCCAATTGCTCAACTGCCGCTGCCCTAAAAGTATCTGCAGCGCCCAGCAGCACGGTTTTACCGGCCAGTGAAAAATTGTGTGCCAGTTTGCCGATGGTGGTAGTTTTCCCGGCACCATTTACACCGACTATCAAAACTACATGTGGCTTATGTGAAACCGGCAACTCATAACTTTTATAAGAAGTGTCTTCGGGCGAATCAATAAGAACGGACTGTATTTCTTCCTTTAATATTCGGTTGAGTTCTGTTGTATTGATGTATTTATCTCTCGCAACTCTCTTTTCAATTCCATCGATAATTTTCACGGTTGTATCCACACCAACATCTGCACTTACCAAAGCATTTTCAAGATTATCCAACACTTCTTCGTCTACCGTACTCTTGCCCGCGATTACCTTGGTAAGCTTGTCAAAAAAACCTTCTTTTGTTTTTTGTAACCCCTGATCGAGGCTTTCCTTCTGCTCTTTTTTCCCAAAAATTTTATCAAAAATTCCCATTGTTTGAAAATTAGTAAGTCGTAAAAATAAATAAAGCTATCCGCAACAACTGCAGGATAGCCTTAATGAAGAATGTTGAAGCCAAAAATCAGCTTCCCAAAAATTCCTTGATCTTGTCTTTATGAATAATAGATTCTTTAAAAGTGTAAGACCCGGATTTAGGGCTGCGAACCGTACGCACTACTTTTGTCCAGTTTTTTGCTTCTGCAGCCGCTTTCTGATCTTTTGTTTTAATTGCGGTTTTAGCTGATTTTGCCATTTTGATAAATTTGAAAATTTGAAAATTTGAAAATTTGAAAATGCGGCTCTTCAATTGAGCCATTTTCACATTGAGCCATTTTCACATTTATTTAATTTCCTTGTGAACAGTTACTTTTTTTAAAATCGGGTTGAATTTTTTTAACTCCAGGCGTTCAGGAGTATTTTTTTTATTCTTATTGGTAATATAGCGGCTGGTACCTGGCTTGCCGGAAGTTTTATGCTCCGTACATTCCAGAATTACCTGTACCCTGTTTCCTTTTCTTGCCATAACAAATGTTTAAATATTTTTTGATCAGATCTTTGACCCGTTTGCCCTCATTTTTTTTACTACATTAAAAAGACCGTTTTTATTGATAGTACGTATAGCCTCAGAAGATAACTTTAAGGTGATCCATTTATCTTCTTCTGCAAGAAAATACCTTTTCTTTTGAAGATTGGGCAAAAACCGCCTCCGTGTTTTTATATTTGAATGGGAAACCGTGTTCCCGGTAATGGGTCTTTTCCCTGTAACCTGACATACTCTGGCCATAATGATCTTTTTTTCGGACGGCAAAGGTAACAAAGAATTGATTATCTTAAAAATTATTAGAGGATTTTTTAGCAAATACCTGCGTAACTGACAGAATGCGCCTTTTTTGGTATAATTTCTACAGGCATACTTTGTGCACTATATCTGTAAAATTTGTTATGGAAACATTAAGCAAAATAATTAATGATGAAAAACCGGTTTTAGTCGATTTTCATGCGGAGTGGTGTGGCCCGTGCAAGATGATGGCTCCTGAGCTGCAAAGGTTTGCTCAAAACAATAAGGATAGCGTAAGGGTTTTAAAGGTTGATATTGACAAAAATCAGCCTACTGCAGGGCATTACAATATACAGGGCGTTCCTACCTTAATTCTGTTTAAAAAAGGTAAAATACTTTGGCGTCAGTCCGGAGCTATGAATGCACAACAAATTACAGAAGCTGTAAAATCAAGGATATAATCCATATACTGGCTTGTATAAAAATCAATTCAATATTGTATGGCAACTAATTCTATAACTTCCGTGCATAAGGGCGGCATGAACTTTACCACCCTCATAGATGGTCACAGTATTACAATAGATCTCGAAAAAGCGGCTGGTGGCAACGACGAGGGAACGTCGCCAAAAATTTTAATGCTGGTTTCACTGGCCGGCTGTACAGGCCTTGATGTGGTAAGCCTCCTTAAAAAAATGAGAACAAAATTTTCTGATTTTACCATAAATGTAGAAGCGCACCTGACAGATGTGCACCCCAGGATTTATGACGATGTAACGCTGACTTATAGTATTAAGGTGAGTAAAGCTCATGAATCCAAAGTCGAAAAAGCGGTTACCTTGTCGCAGGATCAATATTGCGGAGTAAGTGAAATGTTCAGGGGATTTGCAAAGCTCTCCAGTAAGATTGTGTTTTTGCCATGATCAAGTATCAAGAATCAGGTATTAGGCGTTTTTAATCCTTTTTCCCAATGTTCTTTCATTCCATACTCTCATCATTTGAAACGATACAGCAAGCAATATCAAGCTGACACCCAGGTAAAATCCAGTCCCTAAAAATTTATTTTCCTTAAAAATAATAAATGCAAGAACGATGGCATATACAGGCTCCAGGTTATAAGTAAGATTGGCAGTAAATGGTGATATTATTTTAAGTGCATTTAGTTGCAAGATAAAACTAAGTATGGTACATATCCAGGCAAGAATGAGGAGCCACATCCAATCTGAAAAGGCCGGAAGATAATGCATCGCCGGGAAAAAACCCAGATAAAAGGGAATGATGATACAAAGAGCGATAAAGCCACCCGTCATTTCAAAAAGTGTCACTATTTCAGGCGAAAATTCTTTCAGCAGATTTTTATTAAATATCGGGAAAAGGCTGGCCAGCATCGCCGAAATAAGCCCAAAAATAATTCCTGTTTTATACTGCGGGTAGAAATTAAAAATAAGGTAAATACCTGCAATAGCAACCAGACCCAGCAACACCTCTACCCAGTCAATTCTTCTCTTCATGATGGCTGGTTCAAAAAAAGCAGTAAAAAATCCAATTGCAGAAAGACAGGTTACAGATACCGAAACATTCGAATATTTAATACTTCCATAAAAGGTAACCCAGTGAATCGCTACAATGGTCCCTACACCAAAAATCTTCATCAGTTTTAAAAAAGGAACCCTGGTGAGTTTCTTTCTGAAAAATAATATTAGTAAAAGCGAAACAGAACTTAATAACATCCGGTACCAGACTAATATACCCTCATTTAAGTCAATAAGTTTCCCAAGAATAGCGGTAAATCCCGCAAAAAGTACAGCTATATGCAGTTGAAGAAAAGCCTTTTTCATGAGCCAGTATGTGCAATGTGAAGAGCAAATGTACGATGTACGATGTACGATGTTTGATGTACGATGTGAAGGCAACGTGCGATCTGAAGATAGAGAGGCTTTGGGCCGTATTATGAGATATATCGCATTCATTAGCGAGAGCGCTAAAATTCATTAATTGTCCGGCGCGTCCCGCCCCACACACAAGCCTAAAAATGTACGGAAAATCTACAATTTACATAATTCCTGTTTACAATTTACATAAACCCTATTTACAATTTACATAAAGTTAACTGACAAGTATTGCCATGTACGATGTGATATGCAATGCATGATGTACGATGTTTGATATATGATGTGAAGCGGCCTAATTTCAATGCCTGAATCAAACACTCATAATTTGAAGGCCTACATCGTGCATCAAGCATATAAATTGTCAGAAGCAACTTGCGACGTACGACGTTTGATGTGTCATGTGAGGCACCCAGGGAAGCAATTTACGTCGTACATCGTACATCGAACATCACACATTGGGTTACATCGTACGTCGTACATCTCACATCGTACATTTTTCCATTCACATCAGCCATCCAACATATAAATTAACATTCCTTTGCATAAAAAAAAATCAGCCCTTGTAATTGTACCATT
>JBDTZL010000092.1:0-20599 GCA_040005125.1 Ginsengibacter sp. | reverse complement strand
TATGCGATAGCTGCCAGGATTAAACAATTGCGTTTATTCATTGATGTTATATTCCTTCAGTTTCCTGTATAATGTGCGTTCGCTGATACCAAGATCGCTTGATGCGTCTCTTCTCTTGCCCCGATGTTTTTTTAATGCTTTAATTATTAATTCCTTTTCCGCATCCATAATACTCAATGATTCTTCAACTTCATGGTGCTGATCAATATTATTATTCAGCACGACAGGCTGGCTCGTTGTTACAACCTGGTTATTTTGTTCACCCCGAAAATCATCCAGCAATTTTTCATTCTGAAAATTATGATTTCCATTTAATGAAGAAGGATTTTGCATTACATCAAAAAACATTCTTTTCAATTCTGTTACATCTTTCTTCACATCAAAAAAGAGCTTATATAATATTTCTCTTTCGTTATTGAATTCTTTTTGATTTCCGCCCGATTGATTGCCAGACGCAAGCACCGGCAACCTGGTAAAATTCGTTTCCGGCAGAAATTTTTTCAATTCGTCGCCGGTAATATTTTTATCCTGCGCAAGTACTGAAATCTGTTCTGCAATATTCTTCAATTGCCTCACATTGCCGGGCCAGGGGTAGTTCATTAACACATTTTTTGCATCTTCACTAAGTTGCAAAGGAGGTGATTTATAGCGGTCTGCAAAATCAACTGCAAATTTTCTGAAAAGTAAATAGATATCTTCTTTGCGGTCCCTTAACGCCGGGACCCTTATAGGGACTGTATTTAAACGATAATACAGATCCTCACGAAATCTTCCGCTGTGTGTGTATTCCAGTAAATCTTTATTCGTTGCTGCAATAACCCTCACATCAGTTTTTTGCACTCTGGAAGAACCCACGCGAATGTATTCACCCGCTTCAAGAACCCGGAGCAGGCGCGCCTGGGTACCTAATGGCATTTCACCAATTTCATCTAAAAAAATAGTTCCCCCGTTTACTGTTTCGAAATATCCTTTACGGCTGTCAACAGCTCCTGTAAAAGAGCCCTTTTCATGACCGAAAAGTTCCGAGTCAATAGTTCCTTCGGGAATAGCGCCACAGTTAACTGCTATAAAAGGATTGTGTTTTCTCGCAGAAAGTGAATGAATGATATGAGAGAAAACTTCTTTACCAACGCCACTCTCACCATTTATCAACACACTCAAATCGGTACTCGCTACCTGTATAGCGACATCAAGCGCATACACCAGTGAGGGCGATGTGCCTATAATTCCAAACCTGTTTTTTATTGATTGCTGATCCATTTGTTTTTATTCGATAAATTAATTTTTTGATTTTCCTATCAATGTCCCTGCGGTACAGCTTTCAATTACCACATCTGCATAATCTCCTTTTTGAAGGGTTTCATTTTTAGGAAACACAACCACTTTATTATTGTCACTTCTTCCTGACCAGTGGTCATTACTTTTTTTAGAATTGCCTTCTATTAATACTTTTACGGTTTTGCCTGTTTCTTTCTGCATACTTTTTAATGACTGTACCCGATGCAAAGCCACTACTTCCTGTAACCTTCTTTTTTTTAATTCTTCAGGCACATCATCTGTGAAACGCCTTGCTGCAAGGGTACCAGGGCGTTCAGAATAAAAAAACATGTAAGCGAGGTCATATTCACAATACTCCATGAGGCTTAATGTTTGCCGGTGATCTTCTTCAGTCTCTGTACAAAACCCGCTAATAATATCCGTTGATATTCCACAGCCGGGCAACACTTCCCGTATCCTGTTAACTTTTGAAAGATACCATTCACGGGTATAAGTGCGGTTCATCATTTGTAAGATCCGGCTGCTGCCGCTTTGAACCGGCAAATGAATATTCTTACAAATATTTTCGTATTTGCTCATAGTGAACAATACTTCATCTGTAATATCTTTTGGATGAGAGGTTGAAAACCTTACACGAAGTAATGGAGATACCTGCGCAACTTTTTCAAGAAGCCCGGCAAATGAAACCATTTCAGTATCCGAAGAATTTTGCCACGAATAACTGTCTACATTTTGCCCAAGCAACGTAACCTCCCTGTAGCCTTCTTCAAACAAAGTGTTGCATTCGCTCAATATGGATTCAGGATCACGGCTTCTCTCACGGCCACGGGTAAACGGAACTACGCAGAAGGAACACATATTGTTGCAACCACGCATAATGCTTACAAAAGCAGTGACTGCATTACTATTTAATCTTATGGGTGAAATATCACCATAGGTTTCTTCACGGCTCAATAAAACATTTACTCCTTTTTGTCCGCTTTCCGCTTCTTCTATCAGCCCGGGTAAAGTTCTGTAGGCATCAGGCCCTACAACGAGGTCCACCAGTTTTTCTTCCTCAATAAATTTTGATTTAAGCCTTTCAGCCATGCATCCCAATACTCCAATGAGAAGGCCGGGATTGTATTTTTTTACCTTCCTGAATTCTGTAAGCCTTTTTCTTACAGTAAGTTCGGCTTTTTCACGAATGGAACAGGTATTCAGGAAGATTATATCAGCTTCCTGGAAATGGCGGGTAAATCCAAAACCATTTTCCTGCAAAATAGAAGCCACCACTTCGCTGTCGGCAAAGTTCATCTGGCAGCCATAGCTTTCTATATAAAATTTTTTTGGTATAGACGCCATGCATGGCGTCTCTACATGTGAAGATTCATCCTGGTTCAGAGACGCCATGCATGGCGTCTCTACATGCGAAAATTCATCCTGTTTCAGAGACGCCATGAATGGCGTCTCTACATGCGAAGATTCATCCTGGTTCAGAGACACCATGCATGGCGTCTCTACATGTGACGCCGGTGATTTTTTTTGCAGAGACGCCAAGCATGGCGTCTCCACGGCAAATGCCTCTCCCTGCCTTGATTCATCATGTATTTTATCCGTGGCGAAATCCAGCATAGTCAACTGTTTTAAAACCGGATGGCAAAGATAACAAATTAAATATTGCGACAGGATGGCAGAAAGTTAATAATATTGTTCTTTCGCAAATGAAGTTGGTTCTCAAAAATATTTATTATGAAGATTCGTGTTTCAATTTTTATAGCAGTATTCCTGTTATATACTTTCCCGTTATTTCCCCAACAGCTTTTTACATCAACCCAGGTAAAAAATGCGTACAGTCATGGTACACGATCTGCATCCGGAAAACCAGGTAAAAATTATTGGCAAAATAAAGGCGACTATAATCTTAATGTAACATTTGACCCATCTTCGGATTTACTCCAGGGAGATGAAGTGATTACTTATTATAATAACAGCCCCGATACTTTGAAAAAGCTCCTCATAAGGTTATACCCTGATTTGTATAAAAAGGGAGTTGCACGATTAAGCCCGATAAATGAAAAGGATTTAAACAATGGTGTTAGCATTGACTCATTTGTTATTGGTAACGAAATAATCAGCAATTTCTCAGATTCCCAAAAAGCATTTCACAAAAACATCCTGATTACGATCAAACCCAAAGAATATGTTTTGCCACATTCGAAGATTCGGCTCTCCATGAAATGGCATTATACGGTGAACACCGGCTCGCCTGTACGCACAGGCAGGGTTGATAAAGGCTCTTATTTTATTGCATATTTTTTCCCGAGGGTGGCCGTATATGATGATATTGATGGCTGGGACGACTGGAGCTATAACGGCACGCAGGAATTTTATAATGATTTTGGAAATTTTAATGTTGACATTTCTGTTCCCAAAAATTATGTAGTCTGGGCAACCGGGGATAGAGTTAATCCTGCAGAAAATTTTAGTGGCGAGGTTATTAAAAAAATGGAAACTGCATCCACATCCGACAATATTATTCATGTAATTGATCCAACAGATTATCTTAAAAATGGAGTGTTCTCTCCGGGTACAACCGGTACCTGGAAGTTTGTGGCAAGCGGAGTAACTGATTTTGCATTTGCCATAAGTGATCACTATTTATGGGATGTGAGCAGTGTGCTGGTAGATTCTTCCAGCGGGAGAAGAACATTGGCAGAAGCCGCATACAATGCTATTCATAAAGATTATTTTGATGTTGCCAGCCAGGCACATCAATCAGTTTTTTATATGAGTCATTATTATCCAAAAGTTCCGTTTCCATTTGATCATATTACCGTTTTTGACGGTACAGATCAAATGGAATACCCTATGATGGCAAATGACAACCCCACTGAAACGCATAAAGATGCCGTACAGCTTACCACTCATGAGATATTTCATAGTTATTTTCCTTTTTATATGGGTATTAATGAAACCCAATATGCATGGATGGACGAGGGGTGGGCTACTATTGGTGAATCAGTAATTTCTCCTTTAATGGGAGAGCCGGAGGATGAAGGTATTTTCAGTAAAACCAGGTATGAAAGCGTTTCAGGAACTGATAAAGATGTGCCTTTGATTACCAGCACAAAGCTATACAGCGATGAGGCATATTTATCCAACTCTTATGGCAAAGGAGGAGTTTGTTATTATGTACTACAGGATTTATTGGGGGATGAACTTTATTTCAAATCATTGCATCAATATATGGATGACTGGCATGGAAAGCACCCGGTTCCGTACGATTTTTTTTATAGTTTAAATAAAGCCAGCGGTAAAAGCCTGGATTGGTTTTGGGACAAATGGTTCTTTGGATGGTCTTATCCTGATCTGTCAATTAAAAAGGTTGAAGGGTCGGGTACTGGTACAAAAATCACCATTGAAAATAAAGGCGGGCTACCATTACCTGTTTATTTCACGATTTTTTCGCGAGGCAAAAAATCCATCTTAAAATTTACAGCTGAAGTCTGGAAAGAGGGGCAAAAAGAAATGACTTTTTCTACAAGCAATTCCTTCCCGGAAATTTCAAAAATTATTTTGGGGAATGAGTTTATTCCTGATAAATTTAAAAAAGACAATACATGGATTCAAAACTGAACTTATAACCAGAGGGGCTTAGTGCTTTTCGAGAATTCTTGCAGAAAGCCAGCTTTCTTTAACGGGTATAATCCAGTTATTCAGCAATTCTTCTTTTGTAAGAATAGTATTGTTAAAATATAAAGTATCTGTTCCAATAAGACCGTTCTCTAAGTAACTGCTTATTTTTGAAATGGGCAACAGTTGTATTCGTTCCTGGATGATAAAAGCAAGCATCAGCCTGTCAAATAATTCTACCTGGAAATCCTGCTCGATATTTTTAATCAATCTTACTGAGCTGTCGGTACTGCAGCCGCTCACCCCTGTAGCAGTTTCATCGGCCATCAAAATAATAAACTGTCCAAAAAAAAGATTGGCATAAGCTTGTACGGGAACGCCGTGGCTTTTCCATTCTTTGGCAAAATCCCTTAAAAGTTCTTCGATTTGAATTGTCTCCTTGATGGTAAATGTCCGGTTACTTTGATACACCCATACACGGGAATCCTCATTGAAATGCCGGGGTATTAAATCCTGAAAATTAATATTCATCCTGCTAATTTATTGAAATACTTATTTTAAAAAAATAGACCAGATTTTTAGTTTTTTAATTTGCCCTGCCCAATCTTCTCAAATAAGCTACATGTGAAAGTATTGCATGCCGCATTTTCGGAAATTCAATATAAGTAAGGCCATATTCATTACACGTACGCTTGATTATTTTACTGATTGCCGGATAGTGAACATGCGAAATTTTAGGAAACAAGTGATGTTCTATCTGGAAATTTAAACCACCTACAAGCCACGAAATTAATTTATTGCCGGTAGCAAAATTAGCTGTAGTAGCCACCTGGTGCATGGCCCATTCATTTTCAATTTTGCCGGTTGCTTCGTTTGGTAACGGAAAATCGGTATGCTCTACAGTATGTGCCAGCTGAAATACTATACTTATTACAAAACCGGTAACCATGGTAAAAATCAAAAAGCCTACAAGCCAGCTTCCAAAACCCAGCAGCCATATTGGTAATGCTACAAACATAAAACCATAAATAAGTTTTGCAGCCCAGAAAGAAATGTGTTCTCTTATTGTCATTTTTCTTAGATGTACCGCACCTATTTTGTGTGAAAAGTATTTCTTGTAATCGGAAAGAAATACCCATATTATATGGAGTAATGTATACAAAAACCAGAAATAATAGTGCTGGAACTTATGCATCTTCATTTTCTTTTGTGTTATAGCAAATCTAAGCCACGGACGCGCTTCAATATCGTCATCCACACCATCGATATTGGTGTAAGTGTGGTGAATAATATTATGTTTCATATTCCACATAATAGCGCTTGCACCCAAAAAATTTAACGAAAAGCCAGCCATCTTATTTACAGCTTTAAACCTGCTGAAGCTTCCATGGGCTCCATCATGCATTACATTAAACCCTATAGCAGCCGTAAGCCCGCCAAACAATACACATTCAGGAATAGCCACCCAGATAGCGGGTGTAAAAAAAACCAGGTGAATATATAATAAGATGTATCCTATGCAGAACAAAATTGCCTTTAAGAGCAATGCACTGTTACCGGTCATTGGGCGTTTATGATCGGTGAAATATTGATTTACACGCTGTTTAAGCTCAAGATGAAAATCACCTTTACCTTGAAGAAATTTAGGAGTTGCCATTTTTTTATTTAGTTATTTATGCAGCGCACCTGTTAAGTAACGCTATTTTTTTCTTTTAAGTATTTTTTTGTATAAAAGCATCGAAAGTTTTTATTCCGATCATTTTTTTAGAAAGAAAACCTTCTGCATATTTTACGCCAATCATTCTTCCAAACATTTTTGAGCGGTTAATTACACTTTCTAAAAATTCGGGTGAAGAAATGTAGGTCTGCGGCTCTTTATCACTTGCTTCCGGGTTATAAAACTGTGTTGAGAATGCCTCAATTGCTTCAATTTTTTTTGCAAATACACCTGAAATATCAATTACAAAAGCCGGGGTCAAATAAATGTCCTGTATGTAGTTAAAAAGATATTTTGATCGCCATTCCTGTTGCAAACTTCCTTTTTCATCCTCAGTTACTATCTTTTTCAATCCTGATAAAAATGCTGCATCATTTACCAAATCCGCAGAGCGCCCATGATCGGGGTGCCTGTCTTCCGGCGCATTGCATAAAATAATTTCGGGCCTGTATTTTCTAAGAACTTTTATGATCCTGAGCTGGTTCTCTTCATCATTTTTGAAAAAGCCATCAGCCATTTCGAGATTTTCTCTTACGTCAGCACCTAAAATGATTGCCGAGTTCTCAGCCTCTTCTTTTCTTATTTGGGCACTTCCTCTCGTACCCAATTCGCCCCTGGTAAGATCAATAATTCCAATTTTTTTGCCATTTGCTTTTTCAACAAGAAGAGCACCGGCACAGCTTAATTCAATATCATCAGGGTGAACGCCAAATGCTAAAATGTCTAATTTCATTCTTCAGATAAAGGTCAGGTGATCCTGCTGTGAAAACAAATTTAATGCGGGCAAAGGTATGATAAAAAAGGAGTTCTGCGAATAGATTAACGTTTAAAATTTTATTACGAATATAATATATATATGAATCTTTGATCGCCGGCTTTTAACCCGAATAGCCATACATTCTTTGTACTTCTTTCACAATGGTTTCTATATCTGCATCCTGGCCCCTGGCATCGTAAGGCTGTTTGAGGTCACTTCCAAAAAAGAAAGCAACGGTTTGCCAGAAACGTGCCGTAAATCCACCTTTCAATTCTTTCAAAATATCATAGCAATTAGTACCTCCTGTTTCACGGTTAATCAGTTTCATTAAAATTCTGCCCTGGTAAACCGATAAATTTGTAAGTGGATCCGTAAATTCTTTTTTCAATTCCTTCTCGCGGCTGTTGATATACTTTGTAATAAATTGTTTATCTGTGCTTCCTGCAATATGTTTTTCAATATCATTAAAAACAACACCGGCTTTTTTAGCATATGGATAGGTAACGTATACGGCATTCCTGAGCCGTGTCCAACGCTCTCTTGCAGCTATGCTATTTTTTGCCCATACATACACCCCGGCCAATGTTTTCGCTTCAATGGTATCGCCTTCATAAACAACCGCGACAGTTAAAATGGTATCATTTTGTCCATACCTTGATTGGGCAATAGAGTGGTTAACTGAGCAAATGAAGAAAATAATAAGCAGCAGAAAACTAAAGATATATTGGCAGATGATACGCATTACGCCTGTAAATTTAAACTTTAAACGTATGGATATAAAGATTATTTGTCAAAGTTTCGAAAAAATGTTTTGGGCCCACGAATTAACACAAATTAGCTTTGATATTTATTTTTTACTTTTTTACTCATTGCCTATTGTCTCTTGTCTATTGCCCATTCATCATTCACCATTGACTTAATTATTCGCAACCAGGAACATATAAAACAACCCGGCAAGCACAACTATAACAGACAATGCTGTTATATAATTAGCTGCTTTGACTCTTCTCCCGATCGATACTATAAATCCACAAGCCATAATAAGCAATCCGGCCCATACAAGATTTATATATGGAAAGATATAGGCTTTGAGGGTTATAAAATCTGTAAGTGTATCGGATTCTTTAACCCCTATTTTAAACTTTCTATTGGTTGCCACCCCTGCAAGATTGATGTAAAGATTTTGCCTTACCACGGTATCGTCAATATAATTAATTTGCCGGTTAATTATGGCAAGTGCCGGCCAGGCTTTATATTTTGTACTATCGCGGCTGTAAACAGAAATATCAGCCACGAGCGCAGTATCTGAAGGATTAAAATGAAATCTTTCATTGTTGGGATTTTTGAGAATCTCATTTAAAACAAAAAATCCTTTTGAATAAAAAACCGTGTCGCCGACAGCCATTTCATGGAATGTAAACTTTGCCGTGTCTGTATTGTCATTTTTTATTGAAATGGTCGAAATGTATGTAAAAACATCGTGTGAAAGATAATGTCTTGTTCCGGGGTTGGAACTTATATTATTATCTTTTGTGCGGTACGCATCAGGCGATAAATCAAAATCTTCGTTCACCTTTCCGGAGGCACTGTCTATCTTTTGAAAATGGAGTTTATAAAAAGTTCTGTTTTTTTCGAATGCAGCAGAATCATTAAGATAAGTGACCGTATATTTTCCCATTTGTGTAGGCACATTCCTTAAAAGAGTAAGATTTTCCATTGGGTCGTTGGGCTCTCTTCCCGTTGGATCTTTGTCAAAAGGAATAAACAATCCTGTCTTTCGGTTGTCACTTATTACCTGTTTATTCCCCGATGAAATCAACATGCCTGTAATCATGAGGGCAAAGCCGAAGTGGGCAATTGCTCCGCCACCCGCTTTTAGATTTCCTTTCAGCACAGTTTGTAAATAAGTAAAGTTGGCAATAACAGAAAAAATGGAAGCAAATAATGCCAGGTAAATAGCGCCTAAAAACCCCGGGCCCTTTTTACTATACTCAACGGGATAAAATATTGCCAGCAAAACCGAGATGATAACGGCAATGCATAGGGGCAGCGCCATTTTTTTAACCAGGTAGCTCTTGTTTGTGTTCCTGTATTTGAAATATTGTGAGAAGGCAGTAAGTACTCCTACAATGAATGCAATCAGCACCAGTACTTTATTATAGGTAAATTCGCGGTCCTGCGGGTCAGCATAGTTTGTGCCGAAAATTTTATTATAAACAGGTACCGATGTTACAGCAATGATAAAAAGTGCAGCCAGGAAAAAGATAAGCGAGCCAATGAACATCCAGAATTCTCTCGAGGAAATATTTTCTTCTTTGTTTATCGCGGGAATCTTCTTATAATTTTTTGCAAACAGGAACAACATCGGAAGCGTAATAATTACCACGTAAATAAAGATCAGGACATTCATGGCCATTTCCGATTCGGTGAATGAGTGAACGGAAGTATCTCCCAGGATCCCGGTACGTGTAAGGAAAGTAGAATACAATACAAAGAAATAGCTCAGAATAATAAACAGGTACGATGCTCTCAGGGCATTGCCTGTTGCATTATAAACTGCCATACAATGCAGCCCTGAAATCAGTATCATCCATGGTACCAATGCTGCATTTTCGACCGGGTCCCATGCCCAATAGCCACCAAATGATAATGATTCGTAGGCCCATTTTCCGCCCATCATAATTCCTGTGCCGAGTACACAGCCGCTAAACAAAACCCAGGGCAGGGCAGGCTTTACCCAATCACCAAAATTTTTTGTACTGAGTGATGAATACGCAAACCCCAGTGGCACGATTGTACTTGCAAATCCTAAAAACAATACCGGCGGATGAATCACCATCCAGTAATTCCTGAGCAACACATTTAACCCGATCCCATCTTTTATAAATGACAGGTAATTTGGCTCGCCGAAAATCGGGCCATTGATTTCGTTGCGTGTTAACACGAAAGGGCTGCTGCCAATGCGTACATTAAAAACGTAGATCCCTACGATCATCACTAATAAAATACATTGTGCAAAACTTATAACGCCAAGTATCGGCGCTTCTCTTTTTTTAGCAGTGAAAATAAGTATGGTGCCCAAAACGCAATGCCACAATGACCATAATATAAAGCTTCCTTCCTGGCCTTCCCATATGCAGGCTAATAAATATTTTGGCTCCAGTTCTTTCGAGGCATGCTTGTATGCGTAGAGGTATTCAAAATAATGGTGAGAGCAGATATAATAAATAAGGAAAAAAACGGTGAAGAGAGAAACAAGCTGGAGAAAGAAAGCACCCCGTGCAAAAAGCATCCATGAGCGTTTCTCATTTTCGGGGGCAACTGAGGAAGCTTTAAAATACGCGATTGCTGAAATCAGCGAAGCAACAAATGCAAGCAAAATAAAAAAATGTCCTATCTGCCCCGGCAATAAATGTTCACCTTCAAACTTCATGTCGCAGTTTAGTATTGAGTTACCGTTTTCTCCAATTGTTTTTTATCATCTTTATATTTCGAAGGGCATTTCAGTAAAATATTATCGCATTCAAAAATATTTCCTACCATTTTGCCTTTAAGTACAACGCGTTCGCTTTGCTCGAGCTCCGGTGGTTTGGTGTTGCGATAAATAACCTGTGTACTAGTTCCAACACTGTCGATTGCATAAAAAGAAAGGTAATTAGGATCTTTTATAGCGTCGTATTGTAAAGGTTTCGATTTGTCAAGTTTTGCGATCAGGTGAACATATTTTCCCTGCTTCTGTTTGGCAGACCCAATAGTATCATATGTAGAAAAATCTACAGAATACATTAACAACACTCCAATTGCTGCGGCAATTGCAATCAAAATAATGATACTTGATGTTTTCATTTCATCTTTTTTCGTCTGCAAAATTACTTCAAAATTAGCGAATTGGCTAATTAGCCATTAGCCAATTAGCCTGTTTCCACTATCTTTGCACCTCCTTGAAATTTTTTTGACTAAAATGGCGACAGATCTTTCAAATTTTAATCCCAACGCGGTTGGAAATCCCAATAACAATATTTTTGGTCTTCCCTTTGACGAAGAAGATGCTGCATTGGTTTTACTGCCGGTGCCATGGGAAGTTACTGTAAGCTACACGGCTGGTACAGCAAGGGCTGCGGAGCATATCTGCAAAGCGAGCCTGCAGGTTGACCTTACTGATATTGATATAAAAGATGGTTGGAAACAGGGTTTCTACATGCGCGATATTGATAAGAAAATTTTAATGAAAAGCGATTATCTCCGCAAAGAAGCCGAGTTGTTAATTAATTACATTGCCCAGGGCGAGGTTGTGGAAGAGAATAAGTTTATGTGCAAGACCCTGAAAGAAGTGAACGCAGGGGGTATTTTTTTAAACAACTGGGTGTACGAGCAAACCAAAGAGTTGCTTGATAATAATAAACTGGTAGGTGTAATTGGCGGAGACCACAGCACGCCATTGGGGTTTTTTAAAGCTATTGCAGAAAAACACGGCGATTTTGGAATTTTGCAGATTGATGCACACTGCGACCTGCGTGAAGCATATGAAAGTTTTACATATTCTCATGCATCTATAATGTATAATGCACTTGCTGAGATTCCACAGCTAACCAGGCTGGTACAGGTAGGCATCAGGGATTATTCTTCTGCAGAATACGATTATATTACCAACAGCAATAATCGGGTAATTACCTATTTTGACAAAGATATTAAAGAGCGCATTTTTGAAGGGGCTTCATGGAAGCAGATAGTCGATGAAATTGTAAACAACCTTCCCGGGAAAGTTTATTTCAGCTTTGATATTGACGGCCTTGACCCCAAACTATGCCCGCACACCGGAACTCCCGTTCAGGGCGGATTTGAAACGGAACAGATTTTTTACCTTTTTAAAAAAGTATTGCAAAGTGGCAGGCAGCTAGTTGGCTTTGACCTCAATGAAGTAGGCATAAGCCCCAACGAATGGGATGAAAATGTAGGGGCCCGGGTTCTTTTTAAATTATGCAACTTAATGGTTTCGGGAAAAATTAACGGGCATGCAGCAGTTTGACATCACGATTAAAAATGATAAGATAAAATATTACAAATTTATTGCGTTGCTCCTGGTGCTGTTAAACATGGTGGTTTTTATTTTTCTCTTAATTGCAGATGTACATTTTTATGAAGCCGCCGCAATATTACTGCTTTCAGGGCTGTATCTCATTTATCTTTACTACATAGCTAAAAAAACCTGGAGTATTTTTTTTATAAACCGGAGCACTTTTTTTATTCTTGCAGGAAGCTGGGTAGCGCTTCAAAATTACCTGGTAGCATTTGGATGTGTAGCCATCGGTATCGTGTATCATTTATCTTTACAAAAATTGCAGTTTGTGTTTAACTGCGATTTTATAAAAAAAATGAACTTCCCTCAAAAAACTTATGAATGGAAAACGCTCACCAATGTGATGTTGAAAGACGGCATTTTAACCATCGATTCTAAAAACAATACATTGATCCAGCTCGAAATTGACAGCGATATTAACGAAACTCAATTCAATGAATTTGCGAATCAGCAGTTATTCAAAAACCGGGATTCACGATAAAACAATTGTAGATTAACTCATATTTGAAACACCATCCTTATATATTATATTCTGACGGAAATGGAAACATTTTTGAAGACACCTCATTATATTCATGTGGCAGAAGTGCTTGGGATGCCGTGCCGCTGGAAAAAGACGAATGGATTGAATTACCACCAGGGGGACAGTTATACGAATTGCCCGGGCGACGAGGAATTGGGGTTGATGTGAATTCGGGTAACCTGCGTTTATGTGAAAAAGGCCTGGCAGTGGCTGCCTTTATCCCTCCGGCCTATACCGGAACTTACCTGGCTGCCTACGAAACATTGCCTGGCGCAGAAACCCTTCCTCTCTTTTGTTATACTGCAGCCGGATGGTATCGTGACAAATTTTATGTTCCCGCTGTAAGGATTGAAAAGGATATACGCCAGGAAAGTGCGGGCTTTGATGATGAGAAGATACAGGAAGGCGTTGCCGGGTATTTAACTGCGTATAAGCATAACCGTTTGGTTGAGCACCTGGCCAATAATTGTTGCAATACATACCATTGCCCTGCAGCCCGTAATTACTTTATGGGAAGATGGGAATGCCCCGTGCCCTCTTCACCCGCATGCAATGCCAATTGTATTGGCTGCATTTCATTTCAGCCACAGGATGAAACCATAGTTTCCACACAGGACAGGCTGATGTTTAAACCCACTGCGGAAGAGATCATCGAATATACGGTTCCTCATCTCCAATCGGCCCCGTTTCCAATTGTAAGTTTTGGCCAGGGCTGTGAGGGTGAACCATTGCTTATGTGGCCAACAATCAGGAACGCCATTCTTGAAATGAGGAAGCATACACAGAAGGGCAGCATCAATATCAACACAAACGGAAGTGATCCGCAAGCCGTGAAAGCGCTGTGTGAAGCAGGATTGAACAGCATTCGTGTAAGCACTAACTCTGCAAGGGAGAAAATTTATACGCCCTATTACCGCCCGAATAATTATGAATTTAATGACATCGTAGAAAGCCTGAAAGTGGTGAATAGTTTTGGTGGCTGGACGAGCATCAATTATTTTGTATTCCCCGGTATGACCGATAGCGAAGAAGAATATGAAGCCTTAAGGAAACTGATAAAAACAACAGGTTTGAAAATGATCCAGTGGCGGAATTTTAATATTGATCCCGATTGGTACCTCGGTAAAATTGGTGTTACAGATGCGGGTGAATGTCTCGGCGTCAAACAACTGATGGAGTTGATCAAAGATGAATTTCCCAATTTGAAATTTGGTTATTTCAATCCTTCTATCGAAAGGATAAAAGGGAATTTTGAGCTGGATTATGCGAAATCTTAATTTGTTGTATTTACTTGTTGAATTGTTTCAACCTGAATTTTTATATCTTCCTATCAAATTGAGCTGACCAGGCATTATAGTTGCAAGACATTGCACAATAAAAGCAAACCTGTTATCCTTACTGTAGATAATGTCCTTCACCAAACAAGGAAAACAAGAACTATCTAATAAATAAGAGGAGACATGCTTGTATGTCTCATACGCAGGATATGGATAAGCTTATTTACCAAACGGTAGGAAATTCTATAGCGGTAAACTTCAAAAGCGCGGTAACTACCGTCATTGCCCCGCTTATATTTATCCGGTGGATATATTTCCGGATGCTTAGGAAGACTTAAAGTGAGATCAATTATTTCATCTCTTATTTTTTCCGCATTTTGAAGAGAATCCCGTGAAGATATAATTAAAAGCTTTTTTGTAATTGAACTTTCGCTGTTTTACTCCAAATTACCATTAATGGGCTTCTTTTTTTTAAATCTTCTGCTGTAATAAATCCGCCCCTTACAATTTCAGTTTCGGCTTCATTAATTTCATGATTATATTCTTCTAAAGATTGACGTTCAGATGTCTGATACTCAATACCCATATTCTCAGGCATTTTTAGGATCTCATCTTTTTTGACTGATTATTTTCTGTACTTAGATTAATTATTAACTGTCTCATGAACTTTTTATTTGATCAAATTCACAAGTAAGAAAGCAGATTTTCTAATCGGGTCCTTATGCTGATAATTTCCCTAATAAAACATTTATGGAAATATTTGCAAATACCTTTTAAAATTTCACAAATAAATTATCATAATCCTTACTTCTTCGCATACTTCCAGTGTCTCGATTTTCCTTCCGTGAGCCATTCAATAGCTGTGACGATTCTTTTATTTCTTGTTTCTTCGGTTTTTGCTTCGGTTATCCATTCAAGGTATTCATATTTATGCGAAGGGCTGAAATTACTGAATGATGTTGCTGCTGCCTTGTTTTTATTCAAAGCTTTTTGAAAAGCGTCGGGAATTTCAATTTCTTTTTTTGACCCCGTTTTTTTTCTTTCGGGCAGCTTCACATTATCATCATTTAATTTCACAGCTTCTTTGATCCATGTAGTAATTTTTTTATCAGGCGGGAGATCTTTCAGGCTCGTGATTCTTCCCAGGTGTCCCATTGCATTTTCGTTTTTCCCCATCATTTCCCTAGCATCTTTCATTAAGGCGGTCTTCCAGAAGCCAAAAGCACAGTGTTGTTTAAAAGATGCCATACTACAAAGCATTCCTTTATAATCGAAATGAGGAAACCCCCATTTGATAGTTTCCCGGGTACCAGGACAGGCAGCATGAACCAAATCCCTTAAATGTATTAAGATGGGTTTTGCGAACTCTGCAGACTTTGAAATATATTCATCAACCCGTTTATCTTTATTACCCATGGTGATTCAATTTGGGTATCAAATTACAAACAAATTAAATATTTCTGCCGATTTAGAAAAACATCAATAATAGGGGTTGGGATTATGGAATATTTTTATCGATAGAAATCAAAAAAAAATCTTTCAAAAAATTGAAAGATTCAAAACAGTTTAAAATAATGTATTGCAATCCGATGTTCCCAATAATAATAAATTACCGGGGTCTGTACGCCCCTCCCCTGGAGGGATTTGGGGAGGCCGTTTATCTACCTCTTCCCTGCGACCAGCTCCTTGTTCTCCTAAAGCCACTGTGCGATGCAGGCTTTCGGGAAAGAGGATTTTTTAGAGCGACGGGCGTTTGTACAAATTGCATAGTGCTTGCATAAGGATGGCCTTCTACTACGGGAATCGTTTGATCTATCAACTTATGAATATCACGCAAAAATTCTCTTTCTTCCATATCACAAAATGACAATGCTATCCCCGATGCGCCGGCCCTGCCCGTACGGCCAATCCTATGCACATAAGTCTCAGGAATATTGGGCAATTCAAAATTAATTACATGACTCAGGGAGTCTACATCGATGCCACGTGCCGCAATATCGGTAGCAACCAACACACGGATTTTTCCACTCTTGAAATTATTTAATGCATTCTGCCGGGCAGACTGTGTTTTATTTCCATGAATGGCATCAGAACTTATATTCGCCCTGTACAATTCTTTTGCAATTTTATCCGCGCCATGTTTCGTTCTCGTAAATACAAGAGCGCTTTGAATGGCTTTGTCCTTTAAAAGATGAATCAACAACAGGCGCTTGTCATTTTTTTCAACCAGGTAAACCGACTGGTCAACATTCTCTGCAGTCGATGAAACCGGCGTTACCTCAACTCTTACGGGGTTTGTTAATATCGAAGCAGATAACCTGGAAATTTCCGGGGGCATTGTTGCAGAAAAAAACAGCGTTTGTCTTTTAGCGGGCAGCTTTGCAATGATTTTTTTGACATCGTTGATAAAGCCCATATCCAGCATCCGGTCTGCTTCATCGAGTACAAACATTTTTATATGCTGAAGATTGATAAATCTTTGTGCGATGAGGTCAAGCAACCTGCCGGGTGTGGCAATCAGTATATCAATGCCCCTGCGCAATTCACTTGTTTGGTGATATTGTGATACACCGCCAAAAACAACCGTATGCCTCAGGCCTGTATATTTTCCATAAGATGCAAAACTCTCATCTATTTGTATCGCCAGTTCGCGTGTTGGGGTAAGTATAAGAGCTTTAATGTTATTGTTGGCAACTTCATGATTTTTTTGCAAAAATAAATTTTGCAAAATTGGAATGGCAAACGCCGCTGTTTTACCAGTGCCGGTTTGAGCGCAACCTAATAAGTCTTTTCCTTTGAGCACATCCGGTATAGATTGCTCCTGGATAGGCGTTGGAATAGTATAGCCTTCTGCCTCAAGCGCTTTTAATATAGGTGCAATTAAATGCAATTCTTTAAAATTCAAAATATAATATTTTAATGTAAATGATAACTTCCCCTGATCGAAAAGATTTCAAAAATTTGTTTATGAATATGCTCAGAACCTATGACTTGATGAGCTTTTACCTGTGGGGAAGATGATCCAGTCTGCTAAGTAGGAGTATATATGTTAATTGCAAATATACAACTTTAAATGTTAAAAGGATCCTATGACACTAATTTTCACTTTGATTCTATAACTGCGAAAGGTAAACGCAGTTTTAATGAAGTTGTTGTGTAGAGCAGTTCAAAGCTCATGGCTAATAGCTAATAGCTCAAAGCTGACAGCTCCTTACATTCTCTCAGGTACTGCTATTCCTAACAACTGTAAAGCGCTTTTTATGACTGTTGCTGTCATTACGGCAATGTGTAAGCGAAGTACTTTCTTTTCATTATTTTCTGCATTCGCAACAGAATGCTCTGCATAAAATGTATTGAATGTTTTCGCCAGGTGAAAAACATAATTGGCAATTACAGAAGGATTGAGTTCCTCTGCTGCCTGGTATACGACGTTGGAATATTTTTCAAGAAAAATAATAAGGTCTCTTTCAAGCGGAAGTAATTTCTCATTTCCCCATTGCTCATTGTCTATTGCCACCTGCCCATTGCCCACTGAGTTTTCCCCTCCAACCTTTCTTAATATAGATTGTATTCTTGCATAGGTATATTGAACAAAAGGCCCGGTGAAACCATGAAAATCTATGCTTTCTTCAGGATTAAAAATCATCCGTTTCTTCGGATCAACACGCAATAAATAAAATTTCATGGCGCCCATCCCAAGGGTCTCATACAAATTTTTTAATGCTTCGTCTGTAAAATCTTTTACTTTCCCCAGCTCTTCTGTATGATGTTTTGAAGTTGCAATCATTTCATCCACAAGATCGTCAGCATCCACGACCATGCCGTCACGGCTCTTCATCTTGCCCGTAGTAAGTTCAACCATGCCATAACTTAAATGAAGAATTTTATCTGCAAAAGGCATTCCCAGTTTACGGCATATTTCTATCAAAACTTTCATGTGATGAATTTGCTCATCGCCAATTACATAAATACTTTTATCCAGGTGATATTTCTCAAATTTTTGTTTTACAAGCCCAATATCCTGTGTCATATATACTGATGTACCATCACCTCTTAATAATAGTTTTTCATCAAGCCCCACATCAGAAAGATCGATCCATACACTTCCGTCTGCCTTTTTATAAAACGTTCCGTTCTTCAAACCCTCCTGCACAAAATCTTTTCCGAGCAGGTAAGTCTGGCTCTCGTAGAATGTTTGATCAAAATCACTTCCTATGCGTTTATAGGTTTCATCAAAGCCTTTATATACCCATCCATTCATTGTATTCCAAAGCTCTATTACTTCCGGCTTTCCCTGCTCCCAATCCAGCAACATCTGCTGTGTTTTTTTCATAATAGGGGCTTCTTTTTCTGCTTCTTCTTTGGGCTTTCCTGTTTCAATCAATCCTCTTACTTCTTTTTTATATTCATCATTGAACTTTACATAATAGTCACCTACAAAATGATCGCCTTTTGTATGCGTTGATTGCGGAGTGGCTCCGTTTGCAAATTCCTGCCAGGCAATCATGCTTTTACATATATGGATACCACGGTCATTCACAATACTGGATTTGGATACCTCGTATCCGTTTGCTTTCAAAATTTCTGCAACGCTCCAGCCCAAAAAATTATTTCTTAAATGGCCGAGATGCAGAGGCTTGTTCGTATTAGGTGATGAATATTCTACCATCACTTTTTGATGCTTTAAAGATTTTTTACCAAAGCATACATCTTTGTAATTTTTTTTAAGAAAAGAAAACAACGATTCTTCTGTAATACTTAGATTTAGAAAAGCTTTTATTATGTTATACGCTGAAATAAAACCAGGGTTATTCTTAATAAGATTTTCACCAAGATTCTTTGCCAGTATTTCGGGGGATACTTTTAAATTTTTTACAAGTGCAAAAAGCACAACAGTATAATCACCTTCAAATTCTGGCTTGGTTTCATTGATCTGAAAATCTTTTTCGGCAAATACCTGCCCATATAATTCTCCGAGGCTTTTAATTACTGCAGATTGTATGAAAGTGGTGAATGACATGTTTATGAATGTGTGCAAAATTAACTTTACTTGTTCAGAAAAAATTCCTTTCCGATGATTTGGACAAAAACGGGTTTTAGTGTGGTTAAGTGAACATAAGGAATTTTATGGCCAGTTAAAATACAGTTGTTACTTTAGCATGAATTTTTTTTATGCGATGGTACTTTTTATTTCTCCCGGTAATATTATCTATGTCATGCAAAAGTCCCGGTCCCCGAAAATTTGATTTGGAAGGGCACCGCGGCTGCCGGGGGCTAATGCCTGAAAATACAATACCTGCGATGCTTAAGGCTATAGATCTTAATGTGAATACACTTGAGATGGATGTTGTGATAACTGCTGATCAAAAAGTTGTTGTAAGCCATGAGCCTTTTTTCAGCCATGAAATAACGACCCTCCCCGGCGGGGATACTATTGAAACGAAAAATGAATGGCAGTATAATATTTTTCACATGACTTACGATTCTGTGATGCTATATGATGTCGGCCTCAAGCCACATCCGCGTTTTCCTTTCCAACAAAAAATGAAAGTGGTAAAACCAATGCTTTCAGACCTTATTGATGCTGTGGAAGCTTATCTTATCAAAACAAATCATCCCAAAGTATTTTATAACATTGAAATTAAGTCCCTTGATTCCAGTGATCATGTTTACCATCCTGCACCCCCGGAATACGCCGACCTGCTAATGAAAGTGATTAATGAAAAGAAAATTGCGGATCGGGTGATCATCCAGTCTTTTGATGTACGAAGCTTAAAAATTGTGAGTCAAAAGTACCCGGTTATGAAACTTTCACTGTTGATCGATGCTGGCAATCCAATCCCTTTACAGGATTTTAAAAAGCTTTTGGGTTTTCAACCTGCTATCATCAGCCCGGAATATTCGCTGGTAACACAACAAATAACAGATGCGCTTCATAATCAAAATATACAAATAATTCCATGGACAGTGAATGATATCGAAGCCGCAAAAAAATTGTATCAAATGGGGGTTGATGGCATCATTACCGATTATCCCGATAGAATTAATGTAAAAGCCATTAGTTCAAATTAGTATCATAGTTCAAAGTTCAAAGTAGAAGTTCGACGTTCAAAGTTTGAAATGCCTTTGGTAAGTTAGTTCCCTCGCTTTTAGGAGAGGGGTTGGGGTGAGGTTTTGAGTTCAAGGTTTGAGGTTCAGTTTGAACGAGCCGTAATACCTGGCACCTGGCACCTGCTACTTGCTTCCTGCTACCTGATTCCTGATTCCTGATACCTAATCTGCTTCCTGATACCTAATTCTTTCTTACTTTTGCGCCTTCCAAAAAAGGGAGTAGCATGATAAGTGTAAATAATGT
>JBDTZL010000374.1:0-6133 GCA_040005125.1 Ginsengibacter sp. | reverse complement strand
CAACCGAAAATGCGATGAGGGCACTTATTGAATGGTGGCACCGTGATAACGAAACACACCCTATAGTAAAATGTGCATTGTTCTGTTATGATTTCGTTAGTATACATCCTTTCCAGGACGGGAATGGTCGGCTAAGCAGGCTCATTGCCACATTACTTTTATTAAAGAATGGTTATACATGGATACAGTATGTAAGTTTTGAACATGAAATTGAAAATAGAAAAGCTGAGTATTACCATGAATTGATGCAAAGCCAGAAGCAAAGACCCGGCGAAGATGTATACAGCTGGATAGTATTCTTTTTAGAATGTCTTAATAATATCAGTAGTCAGTTGATGGTAAAATTATCCGCCCAGGGAAGTGTTTCAGGTCTTGGACCAAAAGAAAAAAGTGTTTATTTCTTTATTGAAAACCATCCTGGTAGCCGGTCCGGGGATATTGCTGAGAGGCTGAATATAAAACTGCCTACCGTCAAAAAAATATTGAATGCTTTAGTAAAGAATAAACTTATTATCAAACACGGGAAGGGTGCCGGTACTAATTATGCACTATAACACAAACAATTTCTTCATTTTTTAAAGAGCAGATTATAATATATGCTACACAAAAAAACACTGGTGGACTGAATCATTCAAATATAAATGTGACTCACAACCCCTTAGTCGGGAGGCAAAACGGTCGCCCCCGTTATCTTTCATCAAAATGCCAGGTTGCTCAAAAATGAAAAAGCAACGAATTAATCAGTTCATTAATGGTCTATAGTTGACGAGCTGCCGGATTGAACCGGAAATCCTTTTGGCGACCACAATGCTTTAATTGGTATAAAATTTCACGCCAAAAGATTGCAGGGTAAAGCCGGGACGAAAGATGACAGGTGAGCTGCGGATGATAGCCCTCCTGCTGTTTTTGTGTACCGTCCACCAAAAACAGCAGGGGGAGTAAATGTATGCGTATCACCTGTGCATTCTTTTATAAAGCGCTCCAATAACAAAAACCTGTATCAGCACCAGTATTAATGCGCTGGTAAGGATATAAGAAATTTCACCAGGGATGGCCATGCTGAAATGGGGCATCTTAAAGCCATTGGCAATTTTGTCTAACCAGGGGATTTTTGTGGCAGGTACCTGGTAACCACTCATGAAGGCAACGAGGATAACCAAAAACAAGAGAGCAACTATTCCTGCCAGGATATATTTTGGTATCAGAGGTTTGTAGAGAGTCACTTTATGATTTGTCGCCATAACGGCGCCCATTACGTTACCCGTAAATCCGTTCGATGGCGCATCAAGTCCTTCTTTATGCACTATGCTTTTTATAAGGTCGTCTATGTTGGGCTTGTGTTCCATACGTTACAAATTTAAGATAGAAATTATTTCATTTTTCGATTGTAACAGTTCCTGCAACTTTGAACGGATGCGGTACAGTTTTATCTTAACATTGTTTTCTTTGATTCCCATTATTTCAGCAATATCTTTCAGTGGAAGCTCATCATAATAGTACAGGGCAACAATCACCTGGTCATCCGGCGAAAGCCGGTGAATAGCATCTTTCAACAATACCCTCACATCTTTAAGATCAATCTTTTCATCAAAAGAATGGTTTTCTATTTCGGCTTGTTCGGCACCACTATCCCTTTTTTCTATGTGCGATTTCCTGTTGTTCTTTTTTACGGTGTCTATGGCGTGATTGTAAGTAATCCTGTACAACCAGGTAGCAAAGGATGCCCGGTTGTTATAGCTGCTCAATGCCCGGTAACACTTGACAAAAATTTCCTGGGCTGCGTCTTCGGCCTCCTCTTTATTGCCGGTTAACTTAAGTGCAAGGGTGTACACCATCTTCTGATACTTCTCCACCAGGAACTTAAAAGCACCGGTATCGCCATCCAATATGCGATTAATATAGATAGTATCCGTGTTATTTTCCAAGCTCTGAGTTTGACTGTTGGATGGTGTTTTTGGTTACAACATTTTTATTATTAAAAAAGATGTAACCAGCATTGCAAAGGTTTCGTCAAAGTATTCAGTATATCAAATTAAAATTTAAAAATCATTTTATGGACGTAGTTATCTTTAATGTCTTAATTATCTTTGGAACATTTTTCGGAATTGTTTATGTCGCCGTTTCTTCAAGAACCAGGGTAAGGCTGGCATTAATTGAAAAGGGGGCTGAAGCTTCGATCTTTAATTCCAAATCAACCCAATCGAATGTACTGGCCATTATATTGGTAAATATTTCGCTGTTGCTGTTCTCCATCGGAGTTGGAATATTCCTTGCCGCCATATTACATCAATCATTTAATGTAAGGGAAGAGGTTGCTTACCCCGGAACGATCTTTACCGTTGCAGGAATAGGTCTCTTCGTCGGATACTTAGTGTCTTCAAAGATCGGAAAGGAAAAGAAATAGGCCGCTACCCGTTTCCTTCACCTGCGCATTGATTGCCGAATATTGAGTGTTGCATGTTTATAAAAGTTCAACTAAAAATACACTCAATAATCAATGCTCAATAATCAATATTCAAGTTGAAGAAAATATATTAATCTTCTTCCTCCATGGCAGGTGTCCTCCACCGACCACGCTTCCAACCTCGCAGGATTTTATAGTTCTCATGGCTGTGAGATAATGTATTAATAAATTCATAACAGGGTTGAAGGAGTTATTCTTCCTCCGTGATCGGTGGAGACACTGATACGTAAGAAGTAAATGATTTATAACACAAAGAATCTTAAGAAGTATGAACCTTTCTCCAAATTTAAGTAGCTCACGGGTGTCAGGCCACTAAAAAATAACCTGCAATATAAAAAGCTGTCTAAGTGGCCAGACACCTTTTGCAGGAACCATCTCACTAAAAACATTCTGCATAAAAAATATTAAAGTGGTCAGGTATTTCCACATAGGCAATTTGGAATGCATCCAATAAAAAAGCACTCCACGAAGGAATGCTTTCAATATTTTTTTGGTACTTGTTAAAGTGGAGGATTGCTGTTGCCCGGTTCCCGGGTGGCACTTCCCGAGGGAGGCGGAGGTGTACTTCCTGTATTCCCCACTTTATCTTCTATATTTTTTTTCATGCTGTTAAAGCTATCTTTTAAATTGTCAGATGGACTGCGAAAAAGATAAGCCGAAGCAAGAACACCAATGGCTGCAAGCCCACTTAAATAAAATCCAAAGCTAAAGCCTGTTCCGGAACCAAAAATGTTACTATTTCCCGATGAATCTATCAAAAAATACAACATGACAAGGAGCGCTATTGCGCCTGCTATTAATGTGATGCCCCACATAGTTTTTTCCAAATTCTTTGTCTGATCACCAAGCAAAGTAATTATTCCACTCACAACAAAACATAGGAAGACAAGAATTCCGCTGCCATGCATGCCATTAATGCTAAGGCCAAAAAAGGAAATCCAGGGTAAAAACATAGCAATAATACCAATTGCAGCAGCAATTAAAACAAATTTTCTTTGTTTGTTCAATGTTTGAAAGTTCATAAGTGTAAATTTTAGTGAGCCGTGAATTAATTAAATTATAAAATGAACATGGCGTAAAACATAGATTGCTAAGGAAAATTAAAAAAATGTTTCTGACAAAGCAAGCAATGACGGCTTATTTTTATAAACCATAGGTTCAAAAAAACATGAGTGGTAAGCCAGGTTATTTCCGGGTGGTTTTATTTGAGGAGCAGCTGGTTTTACCGAAATTGTTACAGGTTGGTTTTCATTCGTATTTTTTGATCTTCTAAAACGGCAAGTTTACTTTCAAGTTCATTAAGATGAATAACCCGGCCCTGGAGATCCACATCTTTTTTATTAAGGTCTGAGATTCTTCTTCTCTGGTCATCAGCCTCACTTCGAAGTTCTATGTATTGGCGTTGTAAAAGTGAATATTTTTCGCGACGGGCTGTCTCAGAATGTAATAATTGTTCAAGTTCCTTTTCACGCTCTGAACCTGCCTCAAGCCGCCTTTGCAAAAGATCGATATGATCCTGCAAAGAGTGAAGATCATGCAACCTTGATTCATAGTCACTTTGGAGCTCAGCCCACCGGGTGCTTTTTTCTAATGAATCTTTTAATTTATTTTCAGCTTCCTCAAGCATTTGACGCGTATAATCCAGGTCATTTTCAAGTTTTTCTTTTGATGTATTTTCTTCATAATACATTTCTTCCCAATCTTCTTCGTCTTGTAATTTTGCTGCTTTTGCAATTTTTCCCGGAGAAGATTGTAAGGTATTCAATTCCTCAAGAGCTTTTAACCGGTCCTGGAATTTTGAAAATTGTATTCCATAAAACGTAGTGTTGTCCTCAACTGACTGAACCTTTTTATTTAAAGACCTTAACTTATCTCTTTGCGCGGGGCCTGTATCATTTAATACAGGCTTTTTATAAAGTCCTAAAAAATATCTTTTATCAACAGGCAAAAAATCATAAGTGCTGACGATCATGCGGTAGGCAAAAATGATACAGACAATAAGAACGATAAGGGATATTATCCACCAGGCTAGCATAATAATTATTTTAAAAATAATAAGCAGATACAATTATATCTCTACATTCGGGGATTATATCCTGAAGAATTTCGCGGGATTGGGTTCCTGTTTTTTACAAAACAGCAAAGAAGGATTAAAAACCAATCTGTAATATAGGTAAAATTTAGCCGGAAACCAAAGTTCCTACTTTTTCTCCGGTAACCACACGTAATAATGTGCCAGGCGTATTCATATCAAAAACAATAATAGGAAGCTGATTTTCCATACAAAGGGTGAATGCAGTCATATCCATTACTTTTAAATTCCTGGTTATACAGTCTGCAAAAGAAATACTTTCAAATTTCCTGGCCGTTCTATCTTTTTCAGGATCTGCAGAATAGATACCATCCACTCTCGTACCTTTTAATATAATATCTGCCTTTATTTCAATGGCACGTAACGAACCGGCGGTATCTGTGGTAAAATAAGGATTACCGGTACCAGCTCCAAAAATAACTACCCTGCCTTTCTCCAAATGTCTTATTGCCCTGCGACGGATATAGGGTTCGGCAATTTGTTCCATTTTAATAGCGCTTTGCAGCCTGGTGTAAACGCCCACTCTTTCAAGGCCACTTTGCAGGGCCATTCCATTAATAACTGTAGCAAGCATTCCCATATAATCGCCCTGTGCACGCTCAATGCCTGTTTCAGCTTCGTTCATGCCTCGATAAATATTTCCGCCGCCAATTACGATGGCTACCTGCACACCCAGTTCTGTTATGAGTTTTATATCCTGTGCATATTGAGAAATTACCTGTGAGTCAAGGCCAAAATTATTGTCACCCATTAAAGATTCGCCGGAAAGTTTGAGAAGAATTCGTTTAAACCGTGGAAGCATGTGGAGGAAGTAAAATTTAATTTTGCGGGGCGAAGATAATGGATTTATAAGATGAAAGACCCGCCGCTTTGTTTTTACTTATTAACTTTCATAAAAAAAGAGTCGCACGGGGCGACTCTGTAGTACTAATTATATTTTGAAACCTGTACCTGTGTCAACGGTATGACGATTTATCCTAATGCCACCCTTTTAAATTCGATAATTCTCAAATCGGCGTCTACGCTTTTCAGGTAATCTGATACAGATTTATTGCTGTCTTTTACAAAAGGCTGTGCCAGCAAAGTGCTTTCTTTAAAAAATTTATTTATTTTACCCATTGCGATTTTTTCAGCCATTTCTGCGGGCTTGCCTTCGGCTTTTACCTGTTCAATGGCAATATCTTTTTCACGGGCAATGGTTTCTGCAGGTACAGAACCGGCATCAACAGCTATCGGATTCATTGCAGCAATTTGCATGGCAACATCTTTACCGGCATCTTCGGCTTCTTTATTTAAACCGACCAATACCCCCATTCTAAAGGAACCATGAATATAAGCAGCCACAAAAGGCGCATCCACTCTTTCAAACTTAGATACACTGATTTTTTCGCCAATTTTAGCGACCTGTTCATTTAGTTTATCTGCAAGTAGCGCGTCGCCAATTTTAACCTTGTTAAGCTCTTCAACACTTTTTACATTGTTGGCTATTGCTGCGTCCATAATTGATTGCGCAAATGCGATATATTCTGCATTTTTACTTACAAAATCTGTTTCACAGCTTACGTTAATAATATATC
>JBDTZL010000252.1:0-6134 GCA_040005125.1 Ginsengibacter sp. | reverse complement strand
TATTTCAAAATTGCCTGGCGCAATATTGTCAAAAGCCGCTTTTACTCTTCTGTAAATATTATTGGCTTATCTACAGGCATTGCTTTCACATTGTTGATAGGTGCTTACGTGTGGAATGAGCTGCAGGTAAATACCCACCTGAAAAACGCCGACAGGCAATATATCATTCAAAGCAAATGGAAAGATAATAATGAAGGTCTCGAACTTACAACGGCTGGTCCGCTGGCAAAGGAACTGAGAGAAAATTATCCTAACCTGGTTGCCAATTATTATCGATGGGATGGTGTTACATCAAACGTATCAAAGGGAGATAAAAGTTTTAGAGAAGGATTGCAGATATGCGACAGCACCATGCTTAATATGTATGGCTTCACTTTGGTACATGGGGATCCTAAAACTGCCTTTGATGGTCCATTTTCTGTTATAATCACTACTGATAGAGCAATTAAATATTTTGGCAAAACGGATGTAGTCGGGCAAACACTCACAATAGAAAATTTCTCCGGTTCAAAACATGATTTCATTATAACGGGGGTTTTAAAAAAACCTTCTAGAAATTCTGCCACTTATGTTAATGATGAAAATAACAACCAGTTTTATATTTCTTCCAATAACCTGAATTATTTTGGCAGAAATATGAATTGGCCCAATATTTATATTGTTGGATATATTGAATTGCAGAAGGGGGTTACACCCAAAGACCTTGAAAAGCCGATCCAATACCTCATTAAGCAAAATGCACCACCACAGATTGCCGCTGATATGACACCTTACCTGGTTTCATTAAAAGATTATTATCTCTCTGCCAATAACGGCCTGGTAAAAAAAATGCTATATGGATTATCGGCTATTGCATTATTTATTTTAATGATGGCAATTATTAATTTTATCAACATGTCTGTGAGCAGGTCTGCTACCAGGATGAGAGAGATAGGAATACGTAAAGTTTTGGGTGGATTGAAAAACCAATTGATCTTACAATTCCTTATTGAGTCAATCATTATTGTATTTCTTGCTACAATATTTTCTTTCGTGATGTATCTCTTAACAAGAAATTTATTTAGTAATATCTTAGGCAGGGATATTCCTTCGCTAGGTGCTTTTCCTTTATACTTTATCGCTTTTCCTTTCTTCCTTATTTTGATCATTGGTTTTATTGCCGGCATTTATCCTGCCTTTGTTTTGTCTTCATTAAAATCTGTGGAATCATTAAAAGGCAAGCTTTCTTCAATTAAAGAAAATGTATTACTTCGTAAATCGCTGGTGGCATTTCAATTTGGCACAGCAACAATTGCATTTATTGGAGCCATCATTATTTCAGGTCAATTAAATCTTTTCTTTAGCAAGGACCTTGGATTTAATAAAGATTATATTATAACTGCGCAATTGCCACGTAACTGGAGTCCTGCAGGCGTGCGAAGGATGGAAGGCTTGCGTAAACAATTTGCTGCAATGCCGCAAGTCAGTAATGTAACTCTTTCATACGAAGTACCGGATGGAAACAGTGGCGGCGGTTCATCACTTTATAAAACAGGTGCTGATTCAGCTACGGCTATAACATCGCAATTATTAATGACCGACGAGTACTATGCTTCTACATTTGAAATACCTATGGAATCAGGTGTTTTTTTTAGCCCACCGGGTGCTTTCACTGATTCTTTTACGTTGGTAATTAACAAGGCTCAGGCTAACGCGTTTGGCTGGAAAAATCCGGCGGATGCCATTGGCAAACAAGTGAAATTCCAGGGAGGCGGAGGACAAAATTTTACCATCGCCGGCGTTACAAAAGACTTTCACTTTGGCTCCATGCAGCAGGCAATACAGCCCGCAACTTTTGTACATGTAAGCCTCACGAATGTATTCCGTAATTTTTCATTCAAGCTAAAACCCGGTGACATTGGTAATTCAATTGCCGCCCTGCAAAAGAAATGGTCTGCATTATTACCCGGCACCCCATTCGAATATGAATTTATGGACGACACATTAGCCAAACTTTATAAATCGGAGATACAATTAAAGAAGGCCTCCTACACGGCTACTGTATTAGCTTTGATAATTGTGTTGCTTGGAGTGCTTGGCCTTATCTCGCTGAGTGTTCAGAAACGCACCAAAGAAATTGGTATTAGAAAAGTATTGGGTTCTTCTGTTGCAGGTATTATCTCATTATTTATGAAAGAATTTATGGTGGTAATATTTGCAGCGGCTATTGTCGCATGCCCCATAGCATACCTGCTTATGGATAATTGGCTGAAGGCTTATGCATACAGGATAGATATTACTGCGCAACCATTCTTGTTATCTGTTTTGATTCTCAGTTTTATTACAGCATTATTAATAGGGATACAAACGGTTAAATCCGCACTTTCAAACCCTGTAAAAAGTTTAAGAACGGAGTAGGGGCAACCCTTGCGGTGGTCAATGGTCAATAAGTCAATAGTCAATTTTAAAACTTATCGTTCGTGAAATTACAAATGAGAACAAAGTATGTTTAAAAATTATTTCAAAATAGCCTGGCGTAACCTTGTTAAAAACAAACTTCATTCATTTATTAATATTGCGGGCCTTTCTGTAGGTTTGGCGTGCAGCCTTCTTATCTTACTCTGGGTACAGAATGAATTAAGCATTGATTCCTTTCACAAGAATGGCGGAAGGTTATATAAAGTATATGAACGGGAATATTATGCCGGCAATATAGACGGAAATTATGATACTCCGGGGCTCCTTGCAGAGGAGCTTAAAAAAGTAATACCCGAAGTTGAAGATGCCGTTATGCTACAGGAAGAGAATGACCAGACGGCGTTACAGGTGAACAATAAAATACTAAAAGTTGAAGGTACCGCGGCAAGTGCCGGTTTGTTTACTATGTTCAGTTACCCCCTTTTGGAGGGGACACCTTCAACTGCTTTGAATTCACCTATAAGTATGGCTCTCTCTGAAAAAGCCGCTGATCAATTTTTTGGAAACGCTCAAAATGCAATCGGTAAAACTATTCGTTTTGATAATAGGAGAGATTTTAAGGTCACCGCTGTCTTTAAGGATTTGCCTGAAAATGCATCACGAAAATTTGATTATGTTATCAGTTGGAATGCATGGACAGAGGACCATACATGGGCTGCCAATTGGGGGAATAGCGGTCCGTTGACATTTGTATTGTTGCGTCATGGTGCGGATCCGGTATTGGTTGACAAAAAGATTGCTCATTTCAGGGATGTATATATTAAAGATAACACCGTTGCATATCATGTGGAACTCGGGTTGCAAAAGTTTGACCAGGCTTATTTACATAATCATTTTAAGGAGGGAGAAGTTTCCGGCGGCCGTATTGAATATGTTAACCTGTTTAGTATTGTAGCAATTTTTATTCTACTGATCGCGTGCATCAATTTTATGAATCTCACAACGGCCCGTTCAGTTAAGAGAGCAAAAGAAGTAGGAGTGCGCAAGGCCGTGGGCGCCCTTCGGTCTGTATTGATCAGGCAATTTATTGGAGAGTCTTTATTGCTTACTGCAGTTGCAGTTGTTATTGCATTAATACTTATGTTTTTGTTGCTGCCGGTATTTAATGAAGTAACTCAAAGACAAATGCAACTGCCTTTTAATATAGCTTCTTTTTGGTTAAAGCTTATCATGATAACTGTAGTTACAGGGTTGATCTCAGGAAGTTACCCTGCCTTGTATTTGTCTTCTTTTAATCCTGTAAAGGTTTTAAAAGGCACAACTAATCTTAGCACCGGCGCCATTTGGTTTCGCAAAGGTTTGGTAGTCTTTCAGTTTGTTCTTTCACTGCTGCTTATCATTGGTACTATTGTGGTTTCGAAACAAGTCAGCTTTATACAAAATAGAAATTTAGGATACGACAAAGAAAACCTGGTCTATGTTCCCCTCGAAGGTGATCTTGTGAGTAACTATCCGGCTTTCAAAAATGAGGCATTAAATATGCCAGGCATACAAAACATCAGTTATATATCTGATAACCCAACCAACCTGGACCAGCAGACAAATGCTGTTGATTGGGAAGGTAGGAATGCCGGTACAATGATTTCTTTTGAACATCCGGCTGTGGGTTATGATTTCATTCGCACGATGAAGCTGCAACTCCTTAATGGGCGTGATTTTTCCAAATACTTTCCTACTGATAGGGAGGGATATATACTTAATGAAACTGCAATACAAAGAATAGGATATAAAAACCCGTTAGGAAAATTCATAGCTGTAAATGGACGAAAGGGTAAAATAATTGGCGTCTTAAAAGATTTTAATTTCAGATCATTGCATGAACAGATACAACCTATGATCGTAGAGTTTAATGAAAAAGCAAGTAATGGTAATATCCTGTTACGTACGGAACCTGGTAAGACCAAACAGGCACTCGCAAGTATCGAAACACTCTGCAAACAATTTAACCCAAAATTTCCTGTTACGTATTCTTTCACAGACGAGGAATATCAAAAGCTCTATAGAAATGAAGAGATTATTGGCAAACTATCAAATGCGTTTGCATTGTTAGCCATCTTTATTTCCTGTTTGGGCTTGTTTGGGCTTGTGATATTTACAGCCGGGCAGCGCACAAAAGAAATTGGCGTACGAAAAGTCCTGGGCGCATCTGTCAGAAGTATCATACAATTAATGTCTGCAGATCTTTTAAAACTTGTCTTTATTGCAATCCTTATTGCTTCACCTCTTGCATGGTGGGGAATGAACATTTGGTTGAATGATTATGCATACAAGATTCACATCACCTGGTGGATGTTTGCGTCTGCGGGAGGATTAGTTATTTTGATAGCGGCTCTTACTATCAGCTTCCAGGCAATTAAAGCGGCGGTTGCAAACCCTGTGAAGAGTTTAAGAACAGAGTAGGGCCACCCCTTGCGGGTTGCCCATCAATAGACAACAGACAAAAGGCAATTGGCAATACGCAATAGGCAGCGGCCGGTAAACGATTGGAGATGAAACACGATAAGTTCGCAAACAGATAACGTCCCTCTCTACAGGAGAGGGGTTGGGGTGAGGCTAAGCAAGGCAAGAGATTGCGATTAAGTCAATAGTAAATCAATAAAATGCAAAATTAAAATCATGATAAAAAATTATTTCAAAATAGCACTTCGAAAACTCTGGAAACACAAAGTATTTTCAGCTATTAATATTATGGGTTTAGCGGTAGGGATGACGGCTTGTTTTCTTATTTACCTGTATGTACATTTTGAAACCAGCTATGATGCTTTTAATACCAAAGCAAACAGGATATACAGGGTTATAAGCGATATCAAAACGCCTTCTGACCTGTTGCAATGGAGCTCTACATCAGCACCGGTCGCTATTAATATGCAAAGAGATTTTCCGGAAGTGGAATCGGCTGTCCGTATAGCCGGACAAAGTTTCCTTGTACGCAAGGGGAATGAAAAATTCCAGGAAAATAATACCATTATGGCAGATTCCACTTTGTTTAAAATATTTGATTTCCCATTAGTATACGGTGATAAAAATACGGCGCTGAAAGAGCCCATGAGCATTGTACTCTCTCAAACTGCCGCTAAAAAATATTTTGGCAATGCCAACCCGGTAGGGCAATCAGTATTACTAACGGGGGGCGCCATAAATGCTACAATAACAGGAATAATGAAAGACATACCCGAGAATTCGCAAATTAAGGCGGACATGATTGTCTCCATGTCATCTCAAAAACAAATCTATGGGAGGTCGTTAGATAGCCAGTGGACGAGTTTTAACCTGTTATCTTATGTGCTCTTAAAACCTGGTTCAAATCCCAAAACTTTGCAGGCGAAGCTTCCTGCATTTGTTGACTTTCATACCGGCAAACAATTGAAAGATGCACAGATGAGTTTAAAATTTACTCTTGAGCCGCTGAGAGATGTGTATTTGTACTCAACAAGAGATGATAGTAAAAGTGGCAACATGAATAATGTATATATCTTCTCTATAATAGCCGTATTTATTTTATTGATTGCCTGTATAAATTTTATTAACCTTACCACGGCACGCAGTGCAGAGCGGGCAAAAGAAGTTGGTATTCGCAAAGTAGTTGGCGCCGCAAGGTTTCAGCTGGCAAGGCAGTTTATGGGTGAAAGTGTTGTTATATGTTTTATGTCCTTTATAATTGCTGTTTTATTGTGTTC
>JBDTZL010000244.1:0-20677 GCA_040005125.1 Ginsengibacter sp. | reverse complement strand
TGAATTTCACCATTATCAAAAGCCTTATCTTTCAAACAACCCGCTAAAGCTATAGAGAAACCCAGGATTAAAAGCGATTTTATAAAATGTAATTTCATATTTAATTTTTTACTTTATAAGTATAAGAAGTTTTTCAATAATAATTTAAGGTTCCCAGAATAGTTTCGAAGTAAAAGGATCAATAGTACCTTCTTTCAACACGTTGGTAGCATTAGTTGTATACTCACTTTGCGGGTACAATAACCTAAACGGCAGGAATTTTTTAGCCCCGGGAGCGTTAGAAATATAGCTGCGGTCTGCTAAAAAATCCAGTCGCCTTAAATCAGAATAAGATTCAAGAGGGTCGATGCCGGTATTTGCAATGTACTTCTGGAAAGCAACAATTTTATCGTTAGCTACAGCTGAATTAGCCGGAACAGTGTGCGTGATATCAGGATTGCCGGTAATGTAAGTTGCTGCGGCTGTTGTTGCATCAGGAACACCAGTCCAAACAAATGATTCGGTGATAGCTGCGGTCAAAGCAGGGTTGGCATCTGTTACTCCCGGCACCCATCCGCGGGCTACCGCCTCAGCCCACAAAAACATACTTTCATAAGAAGGATATATAAACTGGTTCTGAACCGCGCCTGAACCATCAGGATCGCCATTTGCGTCTAATGTACCAACCAAAGCAGGCCCAAAGTAGGAACTATTAGCGCTGGTAGCAAGGGTTGAAGAAGGGTCACCTAAAGTATTTCCGACAAAACTTGTCCCTGAAAACCCAACCGGGTAAAAGAACTGTTCAAGCCTTGGGTCATCCGTTGTTGTAAAAATATTAAAAATGTAGTTGCCCATATTGGTTGAGGTATTAACCTGTACACCGGTTGGATCCCAGCCATAATTAGCATAATACGGATTTTGCTTATTTACATCGTTCACATAGCCGGGGTTCACACTTACAGATTCCCCTGCTCCTAATACTCCGCCATTTGCTAATATTTTTGTCATGTCTGCTGTTGGGCTAAAACCGCTAACCTGTGACTGGCGAATAAGCAACCGCAATTTAAGTGTATTGGCAAATTTTATCCATTTGTCACCATCACCCCCGTTAACGACGTCTGCGTTGATAAAAGCTTTTGGTATTGTATGCCCAAAATAGCTAATAGCGGTATCCAAACGCAATTCCAATGAATTGTATATATCCTGGGCGTTATCATAAGTGGGCGTTGTATAAGTGCCCACATTGAAAGCCTGTGAATAAGGTATATTTCCATACAGATCTACCAACTCCTGGAAAAGCTTGGCTGATAATATAATAGATGCCCCTGCTATTGCTGTATCGCCCCCCGCAAGTCCTTTAACTTCTGTTTGATGAAGGTCGAAAAGAACATTAAAGTAATTTTGAAACAACGCATCTCCGAAAGTAAAATCTATATTATAAGTTATAATATTTTGCTGGGGTACAAATGTTCCGTTTGGTGCAAAATATCCCATCCATTCATTAAGAAAGTTAAAATTAGTGCTTGCGGCCCTGACACCAACGGTAGTGGCTGCCTGGGGGAATATTAATTCGGCGGTAATATTGGCATCCGTAACACGGTTGGGATCGCTATTAACATCCAGGTAAGTTTTTTTACAGCTGCTGCCCATAATTACCCCAACCGACATGAGGATAAAGAAAAATTGTTTATTTATTATACGTTTCATTAATTAGAATTTAGAATTAATTAAAATTGTACAGTTACGGAACCACCAAATAACCTTGATGCGGGTGATTGAAAACCACTGGCAATTCCAAAAGTGTTTCCTGTAGCTGCGTAATTAAATTCCGGGTCACCCCATAAGTTGGATTTCGGAACTATAAGGAATAAATTTTTGCCCACTGCACTGATTGATACTTTTTTGATGAACTTTCCTTTTTCAAATAACCTGGCAGGCAAATTATAAGTGATATTTACTTCCCTGCATCTCCATGCAGCGGCACTTGCATAGTAATTTGTAGCTATACCTACCCTTGTATTTACTCCATTAAAATAATTATAATTGCCGTCCTGTACTTGTATATTCGTATTAGGAACATATTTTCCGGAGGCGTCCTTATAAACGGAATTCGGAAAAACAAATCTTTTACGCCCGTAATCTGCGGTTGCTGAAGAAATTCCTGCAAAATCTTCATCACCTCCCATACCTGAATAAAAATCATTACCACCTTTATATTCCCATGTCATGCTTACCGAGAAACTACCAACTGAAAAAGAAGGGGTTAAACCTACTATCCAAAGAGGCAATGTTCTTCCCCTGATAATTGTACCCTGCGCCTGGGTTGGGTTTCCGTTAACAGGATCTACAACTACCTTTCCTGTTGCTGAATCCCTTAAATAATCGGTCATTTGAAAAGCAAATGCAGGTAAGCCTACTACTGCGATGTTATTGACTGTAGGAGAATTTGCCGCATTTTGAATAAATCCACTGGTGCCCCCGATAATAACCGGTACATTACCGAGGGTACTTGTAACTTTATTGTTATTATAAGTAGCATTTACTTTAAGATCAATCCTGCCCTTTCCAACTCTTATTAATGGAGTTAAACCAAGATCAAGTTCCACCCCATAATTTTTAAAGGCGGCAGCATTTGCGAGGCCGCTCGTGTAACCGGTAGTTGATGATTGAGATACCAGCAAAATCTGGTTGGTATTATTTTGATAATAATAGGTTCCTTCAAAATTAATCCGGTTTTTTAAGAAGCCTAATTCAAGCCCAACTTCCTTTGTGTTAACAAACTCGGGTTTCAAATTTGAGCTTGGTATAGTGGCATTAGCCGTAAAACCAACCGTGCTTCCATACGGGAAACCGGCAGGTTGAGAATAAGTAGCTTGTAAAGAATAGGGGTTCAGGTTCACATTACCTGATTTTGAAATAGCACCCCTCACTTTCACATAAGAGAATATATTGCTGCTTTGCAGTGCCGGAATAGCGTCCGACAGAACGATAGATACGTTAGCTGCAGGGTAGAAGAAAGAACGGTTTTCCTTTAACAGGCGGCTGTCCCAATCGTTTCTTCCGGTAAATTCAACATTTGCCCAACGTTTGTAGCTAAACCCAACGGTTCCATAAGCTGAAAGAAGCCTGGATTCTACAAAGAAATTGTTTGTAGGGCTTAGGCCGCTAATACCAGGTTGAGAACCTCCTATATATAACGGAACATTCGCATCGCCGCTTTTTACCGCAACATTATAAAGGCCCGGAACTACTAAATTATTACCTCCAACTGCCACGTCACGTGAACGGTTGTCGCGCAGAGAACCCCCAATTAAATACCTGAAACTAAAATCATTAACTATTTTATGATCCCCACTTAAATAGTAATCAAGATTTATCCTCGATGTATATCCCTGTTCAGTTAAGACATTCCCCAATTTCGGTGAATATTGGGTTGCGCTTCTGTGAGCAGCCGCCCAATCCGATACAACTACCGGAGCATTTGTATTCGTTTGGCCAATAAAGGAAAGATTTGTACTTAACCTTGCGGAAGCCTTCAGCCAGGGAACAAGTTGGTAATCAAGCTGGATATTTCCCAATATATCATCCTGCCTGGTTTTTTGACGAATATTATCAATAAGCCAATATGGATTGACAGCAAATTCATTGAAATAATTAGAAAACTGACCGTATTTGCTGTTTTGATCTTTGTAGTCAAGTAAGGGTACATTATTCGCTACCTGCTCAACTAACAAAAACAATCCACCGTCGTAAGCTCCGGGGAATGTTGTTTGAAACCCGGCTTCATTTACGACATCAGAGTTTTGTAAAATATAGTTCAAGCCATAATTCACTGAAAAATTGCCGTATTTTTTACCGCCGTTAAACCGGAAGCTGGTACGATGATTTTCATCTTTAGGCACCAAACCGTTAATTTTAGCATCTTCAACACTCATATAAAAATCTTCGCCTGCAATAGATACTGAATTCTGAAGCGTAAGCCCGGTATTGAAAAATTTGATTTTATCCTGGTAATGTTTGTTATTATATGGTCCCGATTGTTGTGACCCATCTTCCAAAACCGGGCCGATAGGCTGAATAGAGCCGTCAAACATAGGCCCATATTGCTGATTTTCATAAGGCACATATGTATAATTACCATACTGATCAGCTGTTTCTCCTGCACCATCTCCAAAACTTGTTTGAAACTTTGGAAAAAACGAAACTTTTGTAGCCTGAACAGTTGAGTTTAACGTAATGGTAGGTTTTCTCCCACCTCTTTTTGTTGTAATGATAATTACTCCATTTACCGCATCAGGGCCATATATTGCAGCAGACGCTGCGCTTTTCAGAACCGTTAAATCCTGCACATCATCAGGTGGTATAGAAGAAAGATATCCTAGTGGTGTAGGTGCGCCGTCCACCACCAGCATAGGCTGGTTATTGCCGGTAAGAGAACGTATCCCCCTGATATTGATCTTGGCATTTTCGAATACCCCACTATTTACTGTAGAAATATTTAGACCTGATACTTTACCATTTAAAGCCTGCGCCACATTCACCGATTTGGCCTGTGTAAGTGTTTTGTTGCTGATTGTTGTTTGAGCATAACCGAGTTCTTTAGCCTGGCGTTGCACACCCAGGGCCGTAGTAATAACAACAGCAGTTAGTTCTGAAGTATTTCTTTTTAAAGAGATGGTAACAGAGTTACCTTCAGGAGTGGCAGAGCCGGAACTAAAACCGGTTGCGGAGAAAGACAATTTACCATTGCCTCTCATTTTTATTGTAAAACTGCCGTTCCCGTCTGCGGTCGTGGCATTTTTTGTACCATTTTCAATAACAGTTGCAAATGGAACAGGCGCGCCTGTATCATCTTTAACGGTACCTGAAACAGTATGTGTTTGTGCAAATGCCAATACTCCACTGAGCATTAGCATGGAAAAAACCATTAGAAATTTTCTCATGTGTGATTTTAGTTTTATGAATTCGCAAATATATGCCTCTTATAAAGAGAAGCAAAAAAATTGTTAATTATGAAAATTAACAATGCCTTTTAGTAGGACACATGATAAGTACTTTACGCTGCATAAATTTTAAAAATAAAATTACCGTTCGCATTTTTGTATTATTTTATTCAAAAATAGCGCTGCATTTTGGAGTTTATAAATCCAGACAGCCCCTAATTCAACTATTATTCGTTTTTGTTCAATTAACCGTTTTTTTGCTGCTAATGAAATATCGTTTGCATAGCTGTACTTGCGTATTGGATAATAGCGTCAAAATCAAAATCTTTACCGTTTGGCGATTCTTACCCGTATTTGGCTCCTGCATACCTTTTAATAACACGAGGGCCGGGAAAGAATAATAATAGCGGTATTATATGGACATAGCAAAGCTGCAGGACGCGGAGTAATAAAACCAAACGGTTATTTGCAGGAAAATTCGAAGGCATTTCAAGAGGGCCATCATATACAGTACCGGCATTGGTAGTATGACAAATTGATATTATACCTGCGTTCTAAAGATTTTAAACACCATAAGCACTTTTAATTATTCAGAACCGGGGATGAGGCTTCAGAACAAAATTGTTATCAGAAATTATCAGAAAATTTAGAAAGAAAAAATAGCTTCCAGCTTTACTTCTGATTTCATATGGCCCTGGATAAGGTCAAGGCCACTACCAATAATATTTTTATCAGGATAAACAGTTTGAGCAAACCGGCCCCATACAGAAAGTTTCCTGGTAACATCATAATTTATATTTATGTAGTAACGGAAGCCCTTATCATAAAAAACAGGAATTGAATAACTGTACAACACATCATCTTCATAAGCATACAGCCTGCTGTCATAACCATCAGTTTCAAAATACTGTAATCGCATATTGCCCGAGAATGGCTTTAGCACGGGCTTGTACAATATATCTATGTAAGTGAGGTATCCATTTTGCGCAGCATCTCCTTTCTTGTCAAACCACGAAAGTTCAACTCTTGATCTGAAAGTAAATGTGGGGTTAAGTTTGTAAGAGAATTGAGTACGTAATCCTTGTTTTGGTTTTACAATCACAGGGTTCAGCGTAAAATCATAGGGGTTATGATTTATCCCTTTTCTTTCAGCATGGTATCTTGTATAAACTTCCACCCTTTTATTTGGCTTATAAGTTAATTGTATCATATAATCATTTCCTGAAGAGGGGGCGTCAACCCTGTACTTTACCCAGGGGAAATGATAAAAATCCGCATAAGCATCAATCCGCAAATAATCAACCGGGCTAATACTGATTCCGGAATAAAAGCCACTTTCATTTGTTGGAAAAGTATTCTCGGTAAATGCGCTCGAATAAAGAGATTGGTAACCCCTGGAAATTTTCCTGTATAAAAAACTCATATCCACATGGGAATCCACACTAATCAATGCCCCATTTATAAAGGCTTTATCCAGGCCTTCATCCAAGGCAGCTTCACCAAAAAAATGTACATTTTTAAAGGTATAACTATAATCCACGCTATAATTTCCCGCAGTTTTGCCAGCCAGGGCGTATGCATTATATAAGTAAGCGGCTTTTGTAATCGTATGGGCAAAATTATAATGCACTCCATTGATGCCGATATGCACCCGTTCTGTTGAGAAGCTTACATTTCCCCCAAAGCTTAACTGGGCCTGGGAATTTTTGTCTTCTACTTCACTTGCTGTACGGTGATAGCCGGAATTTTGTAAAGAAGAAACAAAATCTTCAAAATTTAAGGTATCAACATTAAAATTAGCATCCAGTTTCCGGTAACTTGCAAACCCCGTTGCCTCCCAGTTGTTTTTTTTCAGTGTAATTCCGATTCCCCGGTTGAATGCAATTTCACCCGCAGAGTTGTAAGGCCTTAAAATATCTGATTGTCTTTTAATATTTAATACGTCGGAACTTTTTTTAAATGCAAGGCCCTGCCATTGGGTTAAGCCCTGCCCAAGGCTAACTGTAAAATCCCCAATGGCCAGTGATTTAATAATTCCAAGGCTTCTTATAAAGAAGTGTGCGGAATAAAAATCAAACCCATTTTTTTGCGCTCCCTTAAAAAATTGTTCACCGGCATCTTTTTCTGCTGTAATGCCATATTGCAACAGGTTTTTGAATATATATTTATAGCGCACCAATATTTTTTGGGGGCTCCCGGGATAAAAGTTTGTAGCTACGGTGCTATCAAGCAGATATCCCCTGGACTTTTCTAAAACCTGTGTGCCCCTGACCAGCAGGATATTTTCCCCATTTTTTAACCTGCTGCCAAGGCTGGTGAAAACAACAACTTTACTATTCACGGTAACATAAGGTCGTATGAGTTTTATAAGGTTTACATCCCAGCCTGGTATTGACTGAAGCTCATAAATATTTATAAGATGGCCAAGCAAATTTCTATAAGATATTAAATTGCTGATTTGCAGGGGTGATAATAATTTAAGCTCCTGCAATTGCCCTTCATCTGCATAATTTAAATTGAGCGGGTCTTTAATAAAATGAACCAATTCCTGCAAATAAGAATCATCCTCTGTTACAACATCTTCAGATGATTCGGTTAAATTCTCGAGTTGTCGTTCAACAATCGGCGGAGGCTCAGTAAGGGGTGGCGGCATTACCTGCGCATGAACACGTTCGGCTGAATTACATAAAATCAAAAATATTATAAAGGATAAAAAAGGCTTTATATAATTAGTTTTTTCCAATCTCTTTTGATTTGAAATTAACAACCAGCATAAGGCCGGGGCTAAGGCCCAGTTGCGGGTGATAACTGGCACTGATATCAAGGCGAATGTTATTCCAGCTTACACCGGCTCCAGCATAGGGAGATTCATTTTCCGTGGCAATACCCACCCTGGCAAAGAATTGCTTCAGGAAATTATATTGTACCCCGGCATTCACGTTAACCGGCAGATCTTCCTGCTTTACAATTTCTGCGCTTACTAAAAAACTTTCTGACGCTTCATAGCCAATGCCAAATTTGTATACAGAACTTAGCTTCTCATTATTCGTTTTTGACAGATTTCCTCCAACCGGGTTATAGAAGTGTATCCCCGCATTCAGCTTATCGGTAAGGTGGGCAATGGCTCCGATTTCAAAATTTAATGACGAAGAATTTTGATAGGCAGGTATCCGGAAAGAGTAGTAGTTGAATTTTATTCCAATGTCAAGAAGCCTTCCGAGGTTACGTGCATAAGCAAAACCTATCTGCGATTCATTATAATCCTTAAAACCAAAATAGTCTACTTCGATTCCAAAATTTCCCTGTTTTGTAGGTAATGCAACTACTGCGGCATACATATTGGATGCGTTCAGCAAAAATCTGTCTTCGCCATAAACACCAAAGGAAGGATTTTTTATTTGAGCCAGGGCTGCCTGGTTTGAAGAAAAAGAAAATACATCCACGTGATGGATGCTGTATGCGCCTAAGCCAATGTAAGATGCGGCTATAGGCCTTCGAAGCGATTGGGCCGGAAGATTTCCGGTTATTACAATAAATACAACGAGAGCGCAAATTGTTCTCAAAAGCGTCATTTTAGTAATCTGATAAATATAATAATTAATTCTAATATTATATTTCATTGCACAAAAAATATATAAAGTGAACACATCGGGCTAATTTTGCAGGATGCAAATATTAGATGGTAAGCTGGCGTCAAAAGCAATAAAAGAAGATCTTACCAATAAAATTTCGGTCCTAAAATCCCAGGGAAAGAAAATACCACACCTTGCTGCAATACTTGTTGGAAATAATGCTGCCAGCGAAACTTATGTGACATCAAAAGTAAAAAACTGCGAGGAAACCGGTATTACTTCATCATTATTCAGGTTTGATGATATCATTTCTGAAGAGGAGCTTTTACAATGTGTAAAAAAATTAAATGAAGCTGCTGATATTGACGGAATCCTCGTGCAGCTTCCTTTACCAAAACAAATTTCCGAAGAAAAGGTCATCAATACAATCCTGCCCGAAAAAGATGTTGATGGATTTAACCCGGTAAATATTGGGAAAATGGTACTTGGATTTCCTTCGTTTATTTCTGCCACTCCTTTGGGAATTATTTTATTGTTACAACATTATAAAATTGAAATCCAGGGAAAGCATGTAGTGGTAATTGGCAGAAGTAATATTGTAGGAACTCCCATAAGTATTTTATTAAGCAGGAATACAGCTTATGGCAATGCTACCGTTACGCTTTGTCATTCCCGTACTAAAGATCTCCCCGGCATTTGCAGGGAGGCTGATATTATTGTTGCTGCTATTGGAAGGCCAAAATTTGTGAAAGAAGATATGGTGAAAGAAAATGCTGTCGTTATTGATGTAGGAATAAACCGTGTTATTGATGAAACAAAAAAAAGCGGTTACGCATTAACAGGAGATGTTGACTTTGAGCATGTAGCTCCCAAAACCAGTTTCATCAGCCCTGTTCCGGGAGGAGTAGGTTTAATGACTATAGCAGCGTTGCTTACCAATACATACAATGCTTGTGTGAACCGGGTTTATGATTATTGATTATTAATTATTGATTATTACCTGTTGCTAACTACTGACTAATGACTAATGACCATTGACCGCTGACCATTGACTATGACTGTAAAAACATTGGAAACATATACAGATACGACCACATTCCTCCCCGTAATGGAATCGTTCTATACATTGCAGGGTGAAGGGTTCCATCAGGGTAAAGCTGCTTATTTTATAAGACTTGCCGGTTGTGATGTGGGATGCGTGTGGTGCGATGTAAAAGAAAGCTGGGACAAAGATTTACATCCGGAGCTAAGCATTGAGCAGCTTGTAACGGGCGCAAAAAAACACCCGGCGAGACTGGTAGTAATTACCGGCGGAGAACCTGCTATGTACAACCTGGAAAAACTTACCAAAGCTTTACGCCGGGAAGGCTTTTCAACAAATATTGAAACATCAGGCTCGCACCCGCTTACCGGGACTTGGGATTGGATTTGCCTCTCACCAAAAAAGTTTAAGCCCCCGGCATCAGGCATTCTCCTGAAAGCAAATGAATTAAAAATAATTGTATTCAATACATCAGATTTCGCCTGGGCCGAAAAATATGCGTCGATGGCATCGCCCGGCTGCAAATTGTATCTTCAGCCTGAATGGAGTAAAGCCGGTATTGTGACACCCCCGATAATTGATTACATTAAAGAAAATCCTCAATGGGAACTGTCTTTACAGATACATAAATATGTTAATATTCCCTGACGTAAAATACGATGTACGATGTGGGATGTACGATGTGAGTACTCCTTTTCTTAACATCGAACAAGATACCACATACTTCTTCTTAACATCGCACATCAAACGTCTAACATCGTACATTGAATTTCTCACATCGTACATCAAACGTCGTACATCGTACCTTGGATTTTTAACATGGTACATCGCACGTCGTACGTCGTACATCGTGTTCACATGAAAAATTCTCGCTACTTTTATTCCTTCTCAATAATAATAACTTTTGGTACATAAATTTTTAATTGCCTCGTATTGCTTCCTCTTAGCGTCAATAATCTCAAATGCACAATGGTATGATCCCGACAAAGTTGATCATAATGCAACTACGATATACACGCTGGCCATTAATAAAGCTCAAAGTGAGGATTACATAACTGCGGTAAGGATGATCAATGAAGCATTAAAAATTGAACCAAAATATGTAGACGCATACCTATCACTGGCAGGCATAAACGCAGAAATGAAAAACTATGCCGGGTCGGTGAGCCAGTTTGAAAAAGCATTTTCGCTGGATTCTGTTTATACAAATAATTACTTACTTCCTTACTCTATTTCCCTGGCCGGTACGGGCCGTTTTAATGATGCACTTGCTGCTGTGAATAAATTTCTTCTCGATCCCACCCTTAATGAAAGAAGCAAAAAAGCCGGTGAATTCAGAAAGACCACTTACCAGTTTGCAATTGATTATGATAAAACGCATCCTGAAAAAAATTATGTTTTTAAACCTCAGAATTTGGGTGACAGTATCAATACCACAGACCTTGAATATTTTCCTTCACTTACAATTGATGGAAAAAAAATGGTTTTTACCAAACGGATAAAAGGCAATGAAGACTTTTACGAAAGTGATTTAAATAACGGAAAATGGGGTAAGGCATATCCTTTGCCCGGAAATATAAATTCCTCCACTTTTAATGAAGGGGCGCAAAATATTTCCCAGGATGGAAAGTGGCTCGTTTTTACAGGATGTAATTTTCCTGAAGGGCTCGGCAGTTGTGACCTCTATATTTCGTACTTAACAAAAAACGGGTGGAGCGAACCCGCGAACCTGGGGCCCAATGTGAATTCAGAATTCTGGGAATCAACACCATCATTATCTCCCGATAAAAAAGACCTTTATTTCAGCAGTAATGTTCCCGGCGGATTTGGCGGTAAAGATATCTGGGTGTGCCACCGTAATGAAAATGGCAAATGGGAGGAACCACTAAACCTTGGCGCCGAAATAAATACACCCGGTGACGAAAGTACACCATTCATTCATGCAGATAACCAGACCTTATATTTTAACTCCACTGGCCATCCGGGCTATAGCGATAAGCCCGATATCTTTGTTACAAGAAAATTACCCGGTGGAAAATGGAGTAAACCCGAAAACCTCGGCTACCCGATCAATACCATAGATGATGAAGGTTCTATGATTGTAGCCGCCGATGGAAGAACTGCTTATTATTCAAGCGACCGGAGCGATACAAAGGGCGGCCTCGACATTTACACTTTTGAATTGCGACAGGATCTGCGCCCGCTTAAAACATTGTGGGTAAAAGGGCGCGTTTATGATATAAAAACAAAAAACGGATTGCCTTCATCTGTCGAACTTACCGATGTAAATAGCAGGGAGCTCATCAGCAAACTCCAAACCGATGAAGACGGCAATTATCTCGTGACCCTCCCGATTGGGAAAGAATACGCGTTTAATGTTAAGCGCAAGGGATATTTATTCTACTCGGAAAATTATAATATAAGTGAAGGAAGCACAGACTCAACTTTTGAGGCCGACATTGCATTACAGCCTATTGAGGCCAATGCACACATCATTTTGAAAAATGTTTTTTTTGATACAAAAAAAACAGAATTGAAACCCGCGTCGGTTACAGAACTTGATAATGTGGTGAGGCTCATGAATGAAAACCCAACGATCAAAATACTGATAAGCGGTTACACAGATAATGTTGGTAAGCCGGCAGATAACCTTAACCTTTCAAAAGGCCGTGCTGTAGCTGTAGTAAATTATTTATTAAACAAAGGTGTCAAAAATGAAAGATTGAGTTTTAAAGGCAACGGAGAATCCAACCCGGTGGCAGATAATAAAACCGGGGAAGGCCGTGCTTTGAACCGGAGAACGGAATTGAGAATTGTTTCAGTTGAATAATTTATTCTATTATTGTTGACATCTATTCTATTTGTCAACAAACCTTACATACGAAATTGCACTTGGGCTGGTACCAAATATCGGCGACATTCATGCTAAGGCGCTTATCAATCATTTTGGTAATGCCGAAGCAATTTTTTCTGCGCGCAAAAGGGAGTTGGAAGCATTAGAAGGTATCGGGACTATAAGAGCTGCTTCCATAAAAGGTTTTCACGATTTCGAAAAGGCAGAAGAAGAAATTCGATTCATTAGAAAATATAAAATCACCCCCCTTTTTATTACTGACACACATTATCCTCAAAGATTATTGAATTGCTATGATAGCCCTTCCATGCTATATTATAAAGGAAATGTTGATTTAAATTCTTCAAAAATCCTGGCCATAGTTGGCACCAGGAATAATAATGAATATGGCAAAAACATCTGCGAAAAACTCGTCGAGGAACTTGCAGGTGAGGAAGTGATCGTTGTGAGCGGACTTGCTTTTGGGATAGATAGCATCGCGCACAAAGCTGCCCTGAAAAATGACATGAAAACAATAGGGGTGCTTGCACATGGCCTCGACAGGGTATATCCTTCACAAAATTCATCTTTGGCAAAACAAATGATTACCAGCGGGGGATTGCTTACCGAATTCAGAAGCCTCACCAAACCTGACCGGCAAAATTTCCCTTCCAGGAACCGGATTGTTGCCGGCATAAGCGATGCAGTAATTGTAGTGGAAACAGGGATCAAAGGCGGGTCATTAATTACGGCAGAATTGGGGAACGGTTATAATAAAGATGTATTCGCATTTCCGGGCAGGGTGAATGATACCAAAAGCGAAGGATGTAATTTTCTTATAAAAAATAATAAAGCCGCTCTTATTACCTCAGCAAAAGATATCCTTGAAAATATGGGTTGGAAAAAGAAGAACAAAACAGGCGCCACAAAACAAAGAGAATTATTTATAGAGCTTACGGCCGATGAAAAAATAGTTGTAGATATTTTACAATCCCACGAACAGGCACATATTGATGAAATATATTTAAAGAGTAAACTCAACAGCAGTGCGGTAGCAGCCGCTCTTCTAATGCTGGAAATGCAGGGAGTTGTTGCTTCATTGCCAGGTAAGATTTATAAGATGAACCCCTAGCCCCTGGCCCCTAACCCCCAAAGGGGAATGAAACCGGTCCCTGGCACCTGAAGGGGGGGAAAACTTCTCACTAGAATATTTTTTTATTCCCCTTTAGGGGTTAGGGGTCTTTCCTTATCTTTGCACATGGCTACACTAAATAACCCTCCGGCAGGTCCCAAAAAGTTTTTCGGCGAAGGATTAACATATGATGATGTATTGCTGATGCCGGCTTACAGCGATGTATTACCCCGCGATGTAAGCACGCAAACAAATCTCACAAAAACCATTTCATTAAATATTCCCATGCTCAGCGCTGCTATGGATACGGTTACTGAAGCAGCCCTGGCAATCGCTTTGGCCAGGGAAGGCGGGCTTGGCATCTTACACAAAAATATGAGCATTGAAGACCAGGCGGCCCAGGTAAGAAAAGTAAAACGAAGTGAAAGCGGGTTGATTTTAGACCCGGTTACATTATTGGTGGATGCTACTATCGGAGATGCCGTTCACCTTATGAAAGAAAACAGGATCGGCGGAATCCCGATTGTTGATAGTGCCGGAAAACTGGTGGGTATCTTAACCAACCGGGATCTGAGATTCGAAGATAATTTCCGGCGTAAAGTGAGCGAGCTGATGACCAGGGAAAATTTAATAACTGCCCCGGAGGGAACTGATCTTAAAAAAGCACAGTCCATCTTAAGAAAGTATAAGATCGAAAAGCTTCCCGTGGTTAATAAAGCGGGCATTTTAAAGGGCCTGATCACTTACAGGGATATTTTAAAAGTACACAATCATCCCAATGCTTCTAAAGATTCATTTGGAAGATTGCTCGTAGGCGCCGGTGTAGGCATTACAAAAGACTTAGGCAACAGGGTGTATGCCCTGCAGCAGGTAGGCGTTGACGTTATATGCCTCGACAGTGCGCACGGACATACAAAGGCGGTGATCGACGCCTTAAAAAAAACAAAGAAAGATTTTAAAAACCTCCAGGTCATTGCAGGAAATGTGGCAACAGGCAATGGTGCAAAAGCTTTGGTTGAAGCCGGCGCAGACGCTGTGAAAGTAGGCATTGGCCCTGGTTCCATTTGTACAACCCGAATTGTAGCAGGAGCAGGCGTACCGCAGATAACAGCACTTATGGAAGTAGCTGCAGCTTTGAAAAACAAAGAGACAGGTATCATTGCTGATGGAGGCATTCGATATACGGGTGACATGGTTAAGGCTATCGCCGCAGGTGCAAATTGTGTGATGATGGGAGGAGTATTTGCGGGAACAGAAGAAAGCCCGGGGGAAACTATTATTTATGAAGGAAGAAAATTCAAGCAATACCGTGGCATGGGGTCTTTGGGTGCCATGGCGCAAGGTAGCAGTGACCGGTATTTTCAAAAAAATGGTGATGAACAATCGAAAAAGTTTGTCCCGGAAGGTATTGAAGGACGTGTAGCTTACAAAGGTTACCTGGGTGAAGTGGTATACCAGTTTACCGGTGGCCTGCGTGCTGGCATGGGATATTGCGGGGCAAAAGATATTGCTTCACTTCAAAAAGCAACTTTCATTAAAATTACCAATGCCGGAATGAGGGAAAGTCATGCGCATGATATTGAAATCACCAGGGAAGCACCGAATTACAGCAGGTAATAACCCCTAACCCCTGAAGGGGAACAGAAAGTTTGAAATTTGATACCTGATTCCTAATTCTTAATTATAATTCTTGAAATTTTTTATTGCCTTATTATTTTTTCTCCCTTTAGAAATATCTGCGCAAAATGATTCATGTCATTTACGGGTAAGTATATTAACCTGTACCCCCGGTAAAGAGCTGTATTCTACTTTCGGGCACAGTGCTGTTCGTATAACCGACAGCGTTAGTAATAGCGATGTCGTATACAATTATGGCACTTTCAATTTTGATGAGCCGGGATTTTATACAAAATTTATAAGAGGCAAACTTACTTTCTATTTATCGACAGAAGATTTTGATTCTTTTACATATTCCTACCAACAGGAAAAAAGGGGAATTATTGAACAGGTTTTAAATTTAAGCTGCACAGAAAAATACAATATGCTTTTGTTACTTCAGACAAACATGCTGCGGCAGAATATGTTCTATAAATATGATTTCACGTTTGACAACTGTACCACACGGCTGCGTGATCTGTTGGAAAAAACAGCTGATGCACCTGTTCAATTTGGAGAAGTATTGCATACCAGGTCTACATTCAGGGATCTTATTTATGAATACCTTGATTATAATGATAAACAATGGAGCAAGCTTGGGATTGACATTTTACTCGGAGGCCGTCTCGATGTAAAAATGAAACCACGGGAGGTTATGTTTCTCCCGGACTACCTGATGAAATCTTTGGACAGCACAACTATAGGCAACAGGCGATTGGTCCAGGAAAAACATCCTATTTTTGACTCAACATTACCCCCCCTGGAAATCAATATTGCAACACATCCATTTTTCATTTTTTCCTGTGTTTTTTTATTAATTGTATTATTAAGCTTTTCAAAAAATATTCTTGTTGCCAGGTTGCTTGATGCCTTTGATGGTTTTATATTTTTTATCACAGGCTTGCTGGGCGTTTTGTTGCTTTTTATGTGGTTTGGCACAGATCATTTTATGTGCAAGGATAATTTCAATTTACTCTGGGCATGGCCAACCAATGCTGTTGCCGCATTTTATGTTCATTCAAAAAAAAGACCGGTAAAAAAATATTTCATAATTTATGCAGTGTTTAACCTGGTTCTCTTTGTATGCTGGTTTTTTTTGCCACAACATATGAACCCGGCCCTGATGCCCTTTATTGCCATATTGATTTTCAGAAGTTTATTTTATATTTCCGGGGAAAAATATAATGCATGAAACAAGTAGCTTTTCAGAATAAAAAAATATGGTATCGCACAGAAGGCAGCGGCAAACCAGTGATACTGCTACACGGCTTTGCAGAGGATAGCAATATCTGGAATTACCAGTTACAAACCCTTTCAAAAAAGTGCTATGTAATTGTACCCGACCTGCCCGGTAGTGGTAAATCTGCATTGCAGGACGGCGCTACATCTATTGAGGATTATGCAGAGTTGGTAAAAGCTATTGTTGATGTCGAAATAATTAATAACAACAAAGATACCGGCGTACAAAAGTTATTTACCCTGATAGGGCATAGCATGGGTGGTTATATTACACTTGCTTTTGCAGAAAAATATCCTGAATTATTAAGTGGCTTTGGCCTGTTTCATTCAACAGCTTACGCAGATAATGAAGCAAAAAAAGAAACAAGGCGGAAAGGAATTGAATTCATCAAAAACAATGGTGCTTACGAATTTATAAAAACTACTACACCAAATTTATTCTCAGAAAAAACAAAAAACGAAGACCCCTGTCTTGTAGAAAAATTAATTGATCAGTATAAAGGCTTTTCTTCGGGATCGCTTATTCAATACTACGAAGCGATGATTCAAAGGCCTGATCGCACTTCGGTTTTAAAATCTTTTCAAAAGCCTGTTCTTTTTATCATTGGTAAACATGATACTGCTATTCCGCTACAGGCATCTTTGGAACAATGCCATTTGCCCGCTGTTTCCTATATTCATATTTTGCAAAACTCAGGGCACATGGGTATGTGGGAAGAAAAAGAACCGGCAACGAAGTTTTTACTGGATTTTTTAATGCCGCAATAGCATATCTACCCTGTTAATTTTAAAAATAAATTATCAACCCGGCACAGCTTTTTTGCGTAATTTAACGTTATGGTTTTAGTATAATTTGCATCCTCCTTTTTCATGAAAAAAATCCTGCTCATATGTCTAATATTTTTCATGGTATCCCCATGCGAAGCTGCTCACATTATCGGCGGTGAAATGTTATATGAATATAAAGGCCCCGGAATGTTACCGAATACCAGTGTTTATATTATTACACTCAAGTTATTCCGCGACCAGCTAACCACCGGCGCTGCTATGCCCACAGATGTCTATATCGGGATCTTTAACAATGACAACAATCTTCAATATCCCGCCGCTGACCAGTATTATGACGTAAATAAAAGTAGTGAATTACCTGTAGTAGTAGACCCATTTCCTCCGTGCATCAATAATGCGCCCACACTCAACTACCATGTAGGTATATTTGTTAGAGAGATTACATTACCCGATAACACCAAGGGTTATACTGCAACCTATCAAACATGTTGCAGGGTAAATCCGCTTGCGAATGTTTTTAATGCCCCTGGTGTGGGAGGCACGGGTTCAACATATAGTTGCAGAATTCCGGCCATTCACGATAAATCCCCTTATTTCTCTACAAGTATTGATGCTATCTGCAGACTAAAGAAGTTTACTTTACGGTTTAATGCTATAGACGATGACGGCGATTCCCTGGTGTATTCTTTTGCACCTGCATATAACGGAGGAGCAACACAAAATGCTGCCAATGTAAATCCTAATCCACCACCCTATTTTTCAGTAGAATACACCGGTGGATTTGTATCTGATAGCCCGTTGAGTGAATCAGCTACGATAGATCCACATTCAGGAATCATAAGCGGCATTGCTCCCGATGTGGGGAAATATGTGATTTGCGTTTCTGTGATATCTTATAAAAACGGGGCTTTTATCAATGAACATCGAAAAGATTTTATTGTGAACGTAACAGATTGTGATTTTGCAGGAGTGGAATTGAATCCCAAGCCCGTAAGTTGCGATGGTTTTTCTGTAGATTTTTCAAATGACAATAACTCTCCTCAAAACCAAACTTTTTATTGGGAATTTGGAGACCCTGCAAGTGGACCTGGAGATACTTCGACATCTCCAACACCAACCCACGTATACACAGACACGGGTGCCTTTGTTTATAAATTAGTCATTAACAGGGGGCAGCAATGCTCTGATTCTGCCACACAGATACGAAAAGTGTACCCGGGCTTTTTCGCCGGATTTACAACTACGGGGCGCTGTGTTAACGCACCTATTCGTTTTACAGACACTACCAAATCAAAATATGGAAAGGTAGATTCATGGAGATGGGATTTCGGCAACCCGGCTGCAACTAATGATACTTCCCTTGTGCAAAATCCCTCGTACACTTATGCAGCAATTGGAGATTATCCTGTTCAATTGGTTGTAGGCAACGGTAAAGGCTGTGTTAAAACAGTTACAGACACTGTTTCAATAATAGACAAGCCTGATTTTGATATTACAAATGATACACTTATTTGCTCGATAGATACCTTACAGCTTAAGGCATCGGGTACAGGAAGTATTTCCTGGTCGCCTGGTTATAACATCAATAATCAAAGCAGCTTTACCCCATTGGTGAGCCCGAAAGTAACCACCACCTATTTTGCAACGCTAACAGAAACTCCCGGGTGTTTTGCAACAGAATCTGTTAAGGTGAGTGTAGTTAACAGGGTCACGCTAAACGCAGGAAATGATTCTACTATCTGCCTCACCGATTCTTTAAGATTAAACACCGTAAGTGATGGGCTTCACTATGTATGGACACCTGCCGAAGCACTTAACAATGATACTGCTAAAAATCCATTAGGTGCGCCACATTCCAACACCACATTTCATGTAGTGGCCAGCATAGGTAAATGCAAAACAGCCGATGACGTAGCAATAAGAGTAGTGCCATATCCAAATGCAAAGGCGGGTGCCGACACTACTATTTGTTTCCCCAGGAGTTATCAGCTTCATGCAACCGGCGGCAGCACATATCTTTGGTCTCCGGTTACTTTTTTAGACAATCCAAATATCCCTGATCCCGCTTCCACGCCTCCACAGTCCATAAGATATATGGTTGCTGTAAAAGATATATTGGGTTGCCCCAAGCCTGCATTTGACAGTATTCTCATCCAGGTTGAGAAGATCGTTGCAGATGCCGGTCCCCGTGATACAAGTATTGTTGTAAACCAGCCGTTGCAATTATTTGGAACCGTTGCTGAAACCGGGGCCGAACTGTTTACCTGGAAGCCGTCGACAGGGCTAAGCAATCCAGCTATTGCCAATCCTGTTGCGACAATATCCGATAATGAACAATATGTTCTGACAGTGCAAAGCCCTGCAGGTTGCAGCGACACAGACACTATTGATGTAATTGTTTACAAAGTGACCCCCGGCTTATATGTTCCCAATGCTTTTACACCAAACGGTGATGGTAAAAACGATATCTTCAGGCCCATACCCATCGGGATGAAATCCTTAAAATATTTTAAAATATATAACAGGCGTGGCCAATTAATATTTTCCTCTTCAGTGCTTTCGCAACAAGATAGCGTATCGGGATGGGATGGAACCTTTAAAGGCGCCGCACAGGACGCTGATGTCTACGTATGGATAGTGGAAGGAGTCGATTACCAGGGTAAAGTAATATTTCAAAAGGGTACGGTAACACTGGTTCGGTAATGTGGTGAGTGGTGAGTGGTCAATAGTGAGTGGTCAATGAGTCAATTGTCAATAAGTCAATAAACGCTTGCGAGTTGACTCCAAAGACCAATGACTAATGACCAATGACTAATGACTATTGACTATTGATAACCCCCTCATACTATCTTCTATACCTTCCCTGGAACAAACCAATATTATATCCCGCGCGAATGATTGGGCTACTTCGTCCAAGTCCATCAAGATAAGGTGAATTTTTATCGCCGAGTACATCCCAGGAAATAGAGAAATAATAATAAGTATTGCTTCCATATTCTCTTCCCCCGGCATAACCCGCGCCTAATAAAAGACTGTTTGCATTCAGATTGTATTTATCAGACTCAAGGCTGCCATTGTTTGCCGGAATGTATTTCACGTGAATTATGTTGTATTCATATTGTGCCGAAGCAAATAAAAATTTTACCGGAAATAACCTTACAAAGGCTCCCGGGCCATAAACGGTTTCACGTAATTTATCGCCTGCGCCGAAGCCGGAGTAGTCTCTGTTTGAAGTATAATTAAGATTAAAAGTAATACCTGCGTCGGCCCAGTCGGTTAAGCTATATCCAAACTGCGGGGTGATACCCAATATGGTAGTATAGTTTGAGAATCCGCCCGTGAGGCTTCCACCCGTAAATAATTTTTCTTTTTTAAATCCCTTTTTTTCACCTGTCTTTTCACTTGCTTTTTCGTCACCGGATTGAGCAAAGGAATGAAAGGACAAAGGTATAAAGAGCAAGAAAATAATCTTTTTCATCAATTTGTTTTTTA
>JBDTZL010000166.1:0-6140 GCA_040005125.1 Ginsengibacter sp. | reverse complement strand
CAAGTAACGGCCAGGCACAGGTCTGGAGACCTGCGCCAGGGTGCTATTTACAAACAGTGTGATATCGAAGGGCAATTTTAAAATTGAATTCATATTCTATTTTTATTAAAAGGCTGATAAACATATTTTCATCTTAAGTTAGCCTGGCCTGACTGCTCCTACAGGATCAGAATTGCTCTTAAATGGTTCCAACTGGCGGGTCGCCTTTTCGGATAAAGGATTGCTCAAAAATAATTTATTGGTGAAAATCTTGTAAAATGTTTGTACAAGCAGGTAAGCGATCGTGCAGGTTGAAATGATAAGCAGGATAGTTGGTATGAATTGATAAACGATTGATTGCTTATTTGCCGAATAACGAAAGGAGGCAATTGTGCATGCGACCAATGGGAAGCTTACGGCCCACCAGCTAACACGAAAGGGGCAGCATTTAGGGAGCAAAAATATTTTACTTCCAAACAGCAGCAACAAAAAAAGATCAGAATAATAAAGAATACTGGCTATGATATCCTGCGATCCTGAAAGGGATTCGTATCCTGAGAACGCCAGGGCAAGCGGGCCAATCAGGATCATGAGCGTAGGCTTTAATGCTTCGGGCAAAGGAGGCTGAAACAACAGTCTTGAGAAAATGATTACCAGCAGGATGACAGAAAAAAGAATCCCGATTCCAAAAAAAAGCAGGCATATTTCTTTAATACCGGTAATGGGTAAACGATGACCGACAATGGGGACATCCAGTGTTCCGACTACGGGGATGATCCAGGCAGGCATAGCATTGCCAGGCTCCTGCTGCTGATCCAGCCATTTCCGTAATACGAACCAGGCGAACAGGAACATGATTACAGCGCCTATCGCCCACGTACCTGCAGCCAGGTAAATACTGTAAGGCAAAATAATTCCCGGGAGCAATAAAAGGCAAATAATAAAAATACCAAAAAAGCTTACAGATACAGGATGTTTAAACTCTGCTTTCACCAGGGAAGGATACTTCCAAATTTTTACCAGGTACAATATGAACAGAATTAAAAAAAATAAAATGGACATTCCACCAATGATGCTGCTAAGCATTAGGCTAAACCCCCATTTCTTTTCGGCCAATTCCAATGAATATGACAGACCTGTTAAGCCCAGGATGCTGCCGAAAAGACTTACCGGGAGAAATTCAAGGAAAGACTGTTTTGTTTCCGGGGCTTTCATACATTGGTTCTTGCTTGTTTAATTATTTCAGTAAAATTTAGAGATTGAACCGATCAATTGTGGGTAAATTAAGAATGGCTAACCCGCCATAAATCAATGTTGGCAATAATACTAAAAGTATTCCTGCAATGAGTCCTGATTTATTGTTCATAACGAGATGAATTATTTAGGAGAAAGCCCGGGAGCTTTTTTAATGATTAAGTTTGGTGAAAACCTGTTAAGCCATAAAGCGATTTTTTCACCACTGAATTTTCCAATATATGATTCATAGGAGCCCTTAGCCACAACTTTTAAAATTTGCTTCGCTGCCTCACCCGCTGAGAGGCCACTTGCGATATTTTTGGATTGGGTACCGAGAGGCTTACCATCTTTGTTAACCGCATTCAAAGAAACATTGGTTTGAATATAACCCGGAGTAAGTATGGTTACTTTAATATTCATTGGTGAAACTTCAGCACGCAGGCAATCGAAGTAACCATGCAAGGCGTGCTTGGCAGCCGCATACGCCGAACGCATAGGTGTTCCGATTTTACCCATCACACTGCTCATAACGACAAAATGCCCGGATTTCCGTTGCTCGAAATGAGGTAATAATGCTTTTGTTATAGATATGTAACTGAAATAATCAAGTTCCATAACTTTCCGGTGTACAGCCATATCGGTTTCTATAACCAGTGAACGCTGAGAGATGCCGCCGTTGTGCACCATGATATCAATTTGTTCGAAACATGATATTGCTTCCGCAGTTTTGTTTTCCAATGATTGAATGTCTAATAAATCCAGCGGAAGAATTTTCACCTGTTCAGGATCTCTGCAGAATTTTCGAACTCTTTCCAGTTCGTCTGCTCTCCGGCTCGACAATATCAGTTTAGCCCCCTTTGCAGAAAAAGCATAGGCTAAGGCTTCGCCAATTCCGGATGAAGCGCCGGTAATCCAGACAACTTTATTATTGAATGTATCAGGCAATTGTGTTTTTTTAGGAATACAAATTACAAAAAAATATCGCTTCGTTTTAAGTTATTACCCTCTTGTGTGTATTCTTTAAAAGGTGCTATAAGTATAAGCCCTGTTATTCGTCTCACTCCCGTTTGTCTTGGCCTGAAATAGGTTTATAAACATTCTAATGATTTTCCAAACTTTTGGAAAGTTTTGGACTTTCCAAAAGTTGTTGATAAGCGTATTGCCAAACCCATTATTGTGCGTTCGTGCTATACGGTAAGAGATTGTAAATTTTAGAATATAACGTTTTAGTCTTGAATATTATATTTCTTTTTTAAAAACGCAATCAGGCTTTTTGAATTTTCCAATTGCGGTTTTAAATAATTCTCAGCATAGGAATTTGTAATTAGGCTAAAGTCGAATATTTTATTAAAGAGAGTCGGTATAATTTTCCGTTGTCTTCCCGCAGTAGAGAGGGAATGGCTTATTCATCATTTTCCCATTTTTTACAAAAGAAGTGTCTCCAAAAACAGTCATGTCAGTCAACTCATCAAGCCTGGATATGATATCTTTAAAATAAGCTTCGCAAAAGTTACCCTGAATATAAATGTTATGGATATCAGCATCATATTTTGTAAGGCTGTCTGCTACGTGGCCCCTTTCAATCAACCTGTAATCACCAGTGCTTTTTAACTGTTGTAAAGTGGCGTCGTTACTTTTAAAAGAAGCTGAACTGTAAAAATATTGCATAGCAATATAATAAAATGATTTGCGGTTAGAGTCAACAGACATGTTAACATGAGAAAGCTTTAACATGGTGTCAACTCCTTTTACCTGGCGCTTGTCAAACTCAATTACATGACGCAAACTAGCCGTATCATCTTTTACATTGCGGATAAAGCCCGATATATATTGTTTTTCCTTGGCACTATCCGTAATATGCTCTCGAAAATTCTCAGCAATAAATCCCATCGTAACGGCGAGAAAAATCATTAAAAACTCCAGAAAATACTCTTTCCATTTTTTGGGTTTATGATGAATGTCGGGATGATGATGTACTTCCATATTCTCTGTTTTCTGATTAGATCTAATAGCATCAGTTGCCTCGTCAAAAATATTTTCCGATTCAGTTTTTGGAGGGTGCTCCGAATCTCCATTGTTTATATTGTCTGCCATTTAATATGTTGTTCGTCCAGTTATTAGAGTGTTCGATTTCGTGACGCACACATAAATCCAGGAAGATTTATATAGCATTTACCTTTCGTATCTTTTTAAAAGAAATTATCCTCAATTGATTATAAAAATAAACGAAAGTTTAAAACTTTCGCAAATACAACTTAAGGCATTAACTTTTTTATCCCATGTTGGTGCTGAGCCATTACCCCGAATAACACGTCGGTTACAATGTATTTATTTCCATGTACCCTTACATAAAAAGACCACACTCTGGTAGCCTGAACAATTTAATTTGATATGTCTTTTCTCAACTTACCTTGCTTTTTCTCTTTCATAAACATCCCACTCTTATACTTATCATGCAACTCAAATAAAAATTCTATTCTTTTTGTTTCATTTATAAAAGGTTGCGGGCGACAACAAAGATCAACTGCTTTATCCAATGCCTGGTGTGCCTTTACCAATTCCTAAAGATCCAATACTTTATAAAAGCAGGCATCATCAAAAACCCTCAATCAACTCCTTCGCTGTTTTTCTGCTTAATCCAAAATAAAACTTTTGCCCGCTACGATACTCTTCTCTCAATTCGAAATTTTCAAATGCAGGACCACCGGGTATATCAATATAATTATTTTTATCGGGGCTTGCGCCGCTCCAGTATTTTGATCTTCCGTTTACTCTCACCTGCAGGGAAGAATCATAACCAGAAGCATCTACACGCCAATATTGTGTAAGCTTATAAAAAGGACGGTATCGCCAGTGCCATTTAGATTGATAGGCGGCGGTTTGCGGCCACGATGCCAATTCATTAAACGATTCGTTGGATTCGGCAATAACAATAGGATCCCCGTTTTTATTTTTCAACATTTCATGATTAGGATACGGTTCTTTTTCAGCAAATTCAATACCGTTGTAACCGCCATATAATTTTCTTGAATCAATGATCGTGTCTTTAAGGTATAACAACCGAAGCCTTGAATAATTTCCCATGGTAGCGGTAAGGGCGCATCGCTCCATAACCGCGCTTTTTTTATGGTTAAATATTTGGATGCCTAACTCCCCCGGCTTATCACTGCTGATCGTTAATTTTAAATACGGATGTGCCCCGTCAATAAATTTTTCCATTAATACATAGAAAGTGAGCTGCTCTGTTCCTGGATGCGATACATCGGGATGGCTAAGTATTCCTCTTGTCGATGCATAGGGCGTAAAACCCGAGTTGCTTATTGAATCCGATGCCCAAAAGAATTTTCCTAATTTACCATCAACCTGCGATGGAGACACTTCACTGAATTCCATGTCACCGCTTACAACAGGTTCAACAGCTATAAAGTTTATAAGGTACACAGCTCCTTTATATTCATACCCTATTCGCAGCAATCCACGCGGACCACCGTCAGAACCCGTAACGACCCCATCAATAGAAGCCGGCCAAAGCCCAACCACTATCCCATTATGTATGCCCCATACCGGCGGTGATTTTTTAGTTTCGGGCCTGATCCATTGTGTTGTTGAGGGTGATGGCTGTGCTCCTGCTGCAAACGTAAACAGAGATATAATAAAGGTTGCAATAGCGAAAATAAGTTTCATCTTATTAAACATTATGCAATATACGGGGGGGAATAGTTTTAATGAAAATTAAGATTGCGTCTATGCTACACCGTTAACCAGAGGTTGGGCCTTGCCTGGTTATGCATGGAAAAAACTCACAGATTGCTTCGCTACAATTTTAATCGTATGCCAATCTTATTAAGCCGGCCTGCAATAAATATACACAGGAGTGCAATGAAAAGAGATTTTAATAATCCAATGCCCCCTGTTATTACAACATCGGGCCAATGAAAATGAGCTGCCGATAGAATAGAATAAACGAAATAAGGCATCAGGTAACAAAGTAAAGTATCTGTTCCGGCAGGTTTAATAATATTAAACCAGTTTGCTTTTTTGTAAACATCAGCCAGCCAGTAAATGGCGGTAAAAGCAAGGATGGTAATAGCGCTGCAAAGAAACAACCAGGCTGGTGTGGCGCCCAATTTCGCAAGCTTCCAGTAAGGGCGTGTAAGAACCGACAGCCCAATAAGAATTACTGAAAAGCCAAGGAACACAAGGGTCATGTTTTTGTTGTCGTTACGTCTCCTGAAATACTGGAATATAATGGATGTTACTACCCCACCCATGGTGAGCCCTGCCAAAGTTCCTCCTATAATAGCCTCCGGAATGAAAGTGCCGTGTGGAATGTACTTTGCTTTATATACCATACTAACTATACAAAAGAAAGCCCATGCACCGAGGATCACCCAAAAATTATTTTTTGCAAAAACGGTAACCAGCCCGCCCGCCAGGTATGCCCATCCTATCAGTCCAAGTATCCCCCACCAATGGGGGCTAAAACCATAAATTTTATAGATATCCCCTCCCCTGTAAACGAAAGCCAATGTTACAAGAGTAGCTATCCCTATTGCCTTTGCAATATTGACAATTAACTTATTTGCACTCTTTGGGTAGCTGTTCCATATGAGAATAAAAGACACGCAGCAAAGCGTATCATACACGTAGCCGGGCATCCCGGTAGCGGCACTGTAGATGCTTTCTCCATTTACAAAAAAAACACCCATCACAAGCAGTGCAAAGGTTCTGCTAAGTACATGCATTACCAGTTGCCCGTCAGTATCTCCCTTTCTCCTCCTGTTATCTACTGCAAAAGGCAATGAAAGCCCGACAATAAAAAGAAAGGCAGGGAATACAGAGTCTGCCAGTCCCATTCCATCGGCGCCACGTTTTACATGTTCCAGCCATCCGGGTATACCGCGTAATGAGCCCAGGTCGTTCAC
>JBDTZL010000428.1:0-56311 GCA_040005125.1 Ginsengibacter sp. | reverse complement strand
ATGACCGCATGTTCTGCAGAAATGTCAAATAATTATTCTTTTAAGCCGATAGGCTTTATACCGGGATAAATTCAATATATTAGTACCAGCTTTTAGCAGGCATCCTCTTGAGCCCACCGATTGTTTTTTTGCCAAAACATAAAAAAAAGATATGACAACCGCGTTAATAACAGGAGCATCATCTGGTATCGGACTTGAGTTTGCCAAAATTTTTGCAGCAGCAAATAATAATTTGGTACTGGTTGCAAGAAGAGGCGGCAAGCTAATTCAACTGGCCGAAGACTTACAGAGAAAATATGATATTTCCGTAAAAGTAATAGGGGCAGACCTTACCAAAATGACCGAAGTACAAAAGGTATATGACACCTGCAAGGCTTACGAAATTGAAATTGACTACCTGATAAACAATGCAGGTTTTGGCGATTTTGGGTTTTTTATAGAAAGCGACTGGTATAAAACAGAGCAAATGCTTGATTTAAACATAAAGTCGCTCACAAAAATGTGCCGTTTGTTTATTCCTGATATGGTGCGCCGCAAATCCGGTAAAGTACTGAATGTGGCATCAACTGCTGCATTTCAACCCGGGCCAACAATGGCTGCATATTATGCTTCCAAAAGCTATGTATTATTATTAAGCGAAGCTATTTACAATGAATTACAGGGCACAGGTGTACATATAACCTGTCTTTGCCCCGGTGCTACCGAAAGCGGTTTTCAAAGTATTGCCAATATGCATGAAAGTGCTTTGATAAAGGGAAAAAAATTGCCAACTGCCTCAGAAGTAGCATCGTTCGGGTATAATGCAATGATGAAAAATAAATTGACCGTTATTCACGGAATGAAAAACTTTATTATGGTAAACGCTATTCGTTTCGCCCCGCGTAAAATGGTTTTATCAATGGTTAGAAAAGTACAAGGCCACGCCGGTTAAAAAATGATTCAACTGAATGGAAGAAAGAAAAATTTTCAATACCCCTAAAGTTCTCCGCACAAATCCTGTATTTCCACAGGAAGTAATTATTTGAGAATATTGTAAAAAAATAAATCGAAAGGTATATGTGTATTTTTTAACCGGAAAAAACAATTTCAAATCGTATCAACAAAAGGCTGATTTTTGTAATTGAGCGATCATTAACACTTATATTTATTCTCACTCTTCTATGCCGGGCATTACACTTAACAGCGCTGCGGGAAAATGGATTATGGCTTCAGTAATACTGGCTTCCGCAATGGCTTTTATTGACAGTGTTGCGTTGAATGTGGTGTTGCCATCTTTGCAAAAAGAATTCAATGCTACGGGGGCTGATTTATTCTGGCTGCTTAATTCTTATTTGCTCATGCTGGCAGCGCTCGTTTTACCGGGAGGTTCACTAGGTGATAAACTTGGCAGGAAAAAAGTATTTATGACCGGCATAATAATTTTTATGCTTGCCTCAACTGCGTGTGGTTTTGCCCCCTCTGTAAAATATTTAATTGCTTTCAGGGCTATACAGGGAATAGGAGGGGCGTTAATGATCCCCGGCAGCCTTTCTATTATTACAACTTCCTTTAGTACGGCTGAAAGAGGAAAAGCAATCGGCACATGGTCGGCTATAACTACGATGGTAACAGTTGGCGGACCTATCCTTGGCGGGGCATTCGCAGATGCAGGGCTTTGGCGGATGATTTTTTTTATAAATGTTCCCATAGGAATTGCATCGTTAATAATTCTTTGGTTTAAGGTGCCGGAAAGCAGTGATGAAGAAACGGGTCATTCATTAGATTATACAGGGGCTATAGCTACAATTGCAGGGCTTGCATTATTAACCTTTGGCTTTTTACGGATTCCTTCAATAGGATTTAATAACTGGCAGGTGCCTCTTTCTCTTGGAGGTGGACTTCTTTCTTTGATCATCTTTGTAATTATTGAAAGAAAAAGCAGGTATCCGATGATGCCCTTACAATTGTTCAGTAATAAAACATTCAGTGGAGCTAATCTTCTTACCTTTTTTCTATATGCGGGTCTGTTTTCCGGTATTTTATTCCTCACTTTAAACATGGTTCAGATACAACATTACAGCCAGCTGCAGGCGGGGATGACCTTACTGCCCTTTACTATTTTACTGATATTAATTTCAAGGTGGTCAGGTGGCCTGGTTGACCGGTATGGTCCGCGGTGGTTTCTTGTTGGGGGGCCAGCCGTTTCAGGATTAGGGTTATTGCTTCTTTCTTTTGTGAAACAAACCAATGGCCCTTCAGAATATTGGACCACTTATTTTCCGGGAATTATAGTTTTTGGACTGGGTATGTCTTTTACGGTAACGCCTCTTACCACCACCGTTATGGGTGCTGTTGCCAGTCATTATTCAGGTACAGCTTCCGGTATCAATAATGCAATTACACGAATCTCCAATGTTTTTTCCAACGCTATTATCGGTGCATTAGCCATCCTCTTTTTTACGGGATATTTAAATAATGCAGTGAAAGACATTCCTTTAAAAGAAGAATCACGAATCCAGGTAATAGCCCGGGCTGCAAACCTCGGTGATGCTAAAGTTCCTGCTAATGTGGACAATGTAAACAAGGCAAAAGTTGAGCAGGTATTCAAAGAAGGATTTATAGGCGCCTATGTGAAAGTAATGCGTATTTGTGCAGGATTGGCCGCACTGGGAGCTCTTATGGCTTTTTTATTCATAAAAAACGAATTTATAAAAAAAGAGAGTAAGTGAATGTACGATATACGATGTGAAAGCAATGTACGACGTACGATGTGCGACGTGAAATGCAATGTACGTTGTGTAATTCCATCTACGATGCGAGTGTCAAACATCGTACATCGTACGTCAGACATCGTACATAATGTATCGCATCGTACATCGTACATCGTACGTACGTCGTACATCAGCTACCTGTTAACGTTTTACATGCGATTCATAAGTATCTATCCACTGCTGAACGCTTACTTTTTTTACGAGTTCCCCGATCAGATCATAGGGAATATGCTCAGGTTTTTTAAACCTGATACAGGATTTTCCCATATCCAGCTTTGCGTTGCTGTGCTTTGGATATTCACCCACAAACCATTTTAATAATTCAGGGTCTGCATAGACCCCCATATGATACAGGGCAATAAAATTTTTTTGTGAGGCTATGTTGATAAAGCCCAAAGGTAATTTAGGATCACAATGGTATCCCGGGGGATATATATCATGGGGTATCGCATAACCCAACATCCCATAAGCCATGGTTTCTTTAAATCCTTTTGGAAGATTTTTTACAACAGTATTCCGCAATTTTGTTACGGCCTCTTTCCTGTCTGCCGGAAGTTCGTCCAGGTATTGTTGTGGAGTTGAAGCTTTCGAAGTCATGAAATTTATTTGTATAAAAATAATAAATTTTAATCTTTATTCAGTGGCTATGGAGGAGGGTTTACAGAACTTTGTTATTGTAAGAACTGGTTTAAAATGCTGCTGCTTACAATATAAATATCTTCATTGCCATTGCCATAACCAGAAAGGCTTTTTTGAACATCGGCCAGCTTTGACGTTTTACCCGGTGTAAATTTTATAAGTGACCTGCGGCTTGAAAAGAAAAAATATTTTTTGTCAAACGAAACAAAGGGCGAGTAGTCAAGAGAAATAGAATTAATTTTTGAGCCCATGTTCACTGCAGGTGTCCAATGCCCGTTCTTCTTTACGGAAATATATAAATCACCGCCACCCATGTCATCGTTTCTTTTGTAAGATGAAAAAATAATATATTTTTCATCAGGGTCAGTGAATGAATTAAAATCGTATCCTTTGGAATTAATTTCCTCACCTAAAGCTACCGGGAGGGTATAGACGCCGTTATTATAAGAAGCGAAAAATATATCATCTTTGGAAGAGTCATTATCTCTTGTAAAATATAGGTTACCGTTTTTTGTTACTGATGCATAAAATTCATCTTTGGCTGTATTAATAACCGGGCCCATATTTAGCGGCGCTGCCCACTTGTTTCCTTTTTTTTCGATATACCAGATGTCGAAATCCTTTGCTTCTTTCCCCGTGTCGGTCAACGGCCTGTTGGAGGTAAAATACAACCGGTTTCCACCAGGGGAAAATGCCGGCTCCAGATCTCCATATTTCCCCGAGAACCATGCTATAACCGGCTTTGACCATAGATCCTTTACTTTTTTGCAATATAAGATGGCATTAAATTGTGTGCCATATTGTAATGTATAAAACAGTTCGTCATTGGAGGGTGAAATTGCCATATCGCGGTTGGACAACCCATCCGAAATCACGCCCGGGCCAAAGATTGCCGGCTCGCCACGGGCAGGAAATTGCAGGTTGAAATATTGGGCATATGTACCCGAACTTATATAAAGAATAAATATTAACAGGATTATTCTCATACATTTTAATTGTTACTTCAATTGATAATTTTGTAAAAACCGGTACCGGAGCAAATCCAATAAATGCGTAACCGCGTTTTGGCAATTGTATTGTTTTTGATATATAACTAAACGAATAATTTACTGAAGCATGAAAATAACTGATTAAAAATTATCACCCCGCTTTTCATATTCTTTCAAATTAAAACCCAACTGTTAAAGGAAGAATTTTTTCCATCGGTTGGTTCTTATAAAGACATTTAATTTATTATAATTAATCCCAGGAGCCGAAACAAAATCATTTTAATAACGGAAAGGTAACACCCCATGAATTTCAGTTTAAAAAAAAAAACTGCGGCTTTTCTTTTATTACTGATGATTTTTGCGGTATTTTCAAAGAAAATGTGCAGTCTTTTGCAGCATTGTTTTAAATAACATTGTCATAAAATATAATTCGCCATTATTATATTTAAACCAAAAAACCTTTAATCTTAAAAAAACTTCTCATGAAAAAATTTATTTTTTTACGATGGTTGGTATTTTTAATTGTTCTTCCTTCTTTCGTTTTTTGCCAAAACAGGCAGATTTCGGGAAAGGTTACTGATGAAACCGGTCAGCCGGTTCCGTTGGCAACTGTTCAACAAAAGGGAACAAAAAATGCAGTTACTGCAAACCAGGATGGAGATTTCAGTATTACAGTTTCCGGGAAAAATCCCGCGCTTATTATTTCGTCTGTAAATTTTGACACCCGGGAAATTTCAGTTGGCAATCAATCTTCAGTTACCATTGCACTTCAAAGCGGCGGCAAGCTTTCTGAAGTGGTGGTAACTGCTTTGGGGATCCAGAGGGAAAAGAAATCCCTGGGGTATTCAGCACAAAGTGTAAATGCAAAAGAACTGACCGAATCGCATCAAAGCAATTTATTAAATGCATTACAGGGCAAAGTGGCCGGGGTTACTATTACCAGTGCCGGTGGAGGGCCTGGTCAAAGCGCCAGTATATTGATAAGAGGTATTAATTCACTTAGTTTAAGTACCGAACCTTTATTTGTTGTAGATGGAATACCTATTGATAATACCACTTCAAACCAGGGAGCCAGCGGCGGCCTGCCAGCTTCTATGAGCAACAGGGCGGGAGACTTGAATCCCGATGATATTGAAAGTGTAAATATTCTTCGCGGCGGCGCTGCAACTGCATTGTATGGTTTGCGTGGGTCAAATGGTGTTGTGGTAATTACAACTAAATCCGCAAGAACAGGGACTTTAAAAGTGAACTACAGCACAACCTATGGTATGGATGAGGTAGATAAATTTCCAGATGTTCAAAGTAAATTTTCACAGGGCGATAATGGAATATATGATCCTAACAATTTTTATCCTGAATTGGGGCCAACGGTTGCTATTGCAAAAACCTTAGATCCTACTCATCCCGCAGAACTATACAATCAGTATTCACATGGGTATAACAATGGGAACCAGTTTCGCAATTCATTAAGTTTATCAGGTGGTACTGATAAAGCTTCCCTGTCTTCTTCCTTGTCTTATTTTAAACAAAACGGAACCATCCCTTTCACCTGGTACCAGGACATTTCTGCAAGAGTAAATGGCAAGCTTAAATTCAGCGATAAATTCAGCATGGGTACAACATTATATTATATTAATACCGATGGTAATTTTTATGATGCCAACCGTTTCAATGAAAATCTTTCTTATTGGTCGCCGAGGTGGGATGTGAGAGATTATCTAAAACCGGATGGTACTCAAAAAACTTATGGTAATAATAACCCCTGGTACTCTGCAGCAACTAATAAATTCAGGTCAAATGTAGACAGGCTTATCGGAAGCGTTGATTTTACTTATTCGCCCTTTAGCTGGCTAACTGCCAATTATAGATTGGGAGAAGATTATTATTCAGATGCACGTACTGCAACGGCTCCTGGCCCAAGAGGCGTACCCGGCGAAATTGTTGGAGCGGATGATAACGGGTTAGGTTTCGTAGGAGAATACCGCAGAAATTACAGGCAGGTGAACTCCAATCTTATGCTCACTTTTGATCATGCCTGGAACGATAAATTCAAAACAACACTTCGCGTAGGCCACGATTTGCTTGATCGTACTATTAACGAAACAGCAGCAACCGGGAGTGAATTGTCTGTATGGAATTTATATACTTTAAATAATACCAAGGTGCAGGTTGTGGGGCAAAACAAGCTTCAATACCGGATAATAGGCGCCTACGGTGAATTCACCGCTTCTTATGATAACTATTTATTCCTCACTTTAACCGGCCGCAATGACTGGACATCTTCTTTGGAAGATAAAAACCGTTCATTCTTTTATCCATCTGCAAGCCTGAGTTACTCATTTTCAGACCAGCTTAAAATGCCTTCCTGGCTCACTAACGGCAAGTTGCGTGCATCCCTGGCGCAAATCGGGCATGACGCAAATCCTTACAGCACCAGCATCGTTTACATACCGGCGGGCTCACCCATTAATAATGTGAGTCTTTGGACGAGAGATAGCAAATCAGGTGTTCGTAACCTGAAACCTGAATTAACTACTGCTTTTGAAGTGGGGACTGATCTGAATTTTTTGAACAACAGGTTGGGTTTAAATTTTACCTGGTACGAATCTAATATTAAAGATCTTATTACGGATGTGGCTACCGCTGCCAGTTCTGGCTTTACAACGATAACTTTAAATAGCGGGAATATTAAGAACAAGGGCGTAGAACTTACGCTCCGGGGTGAACCGGTAAGAAGCAATAACTTCTCATGGAACGTAGTATTAAATTATTCAGCAAACCGGAATAAAGTGGTATCTATTTATCCCGGTTTAACCCAATACACTGCCGGCTCAACATTTGGATATGGGGGCTCAAGCCCTTCGTTTATTATAAGACCCGGCCAGTCTGTAGGTGATATTTATGGTACGAGCTGGTCACGATATTATGGAACCAAAACACCTGACCCGCTGAACATTGATAAAAGTCTGCCAGTAATTATAGGCGACAACGGCTTTCCTGTACGTGCGCCCGCATCTGATCAAAAAATACTTGGCAATTCAATGCCCAAATGGATAGGCAGTATTAATAATACATTATCCTATAAAAACTTTGGTTTGTCATTTCTTTTTGATACAAGGCAAGGGCTGAAGAAATTTAATCAGCTTGATAATTTTATGGCTGCTTTCGGCATTGCCAAGTATACCGAGAACCGCGATCAAACAATTGTGTTCCCGGGGGTTCTGGCAGACGGTACACCCAACACCAAGCCAGTTTACCTTGGTCAGAAGCTCGGCCCCGATGGGGTTGACTACGGCGATGGTTACTATAGAAGAGTTTACAGGGGAGTTACGGAAAATTTCGTTCAGGATGCTTCATGGGTAAGGTTACGTACCATTAGTCTTTCTTATAGTTTGCCTGCGGGTATACTTAAAGGAAAATTCATACAGGGTGCTACCGTAAGTGTTACAGGAAATAATTTATGGATATCCACACCTTATAATGGATTTGACCCTGAAGCAAGTGATGCTATTACCGGGGATCTTACTGCCAGTTCGCAGGCAGGATTTACCTATCCACAGTTACGCAGCTATTTGATCACATTAAATCTAAACTTCTAAAAATATTAATTATGAAAAAATATTCAATTATTACATGTTTAGTATTTTTAATAGTTGCTTTGGGAGGTTGTAAAAAATACCTGGATATAAATAAAAATCCAAATGCTGCAGATGAGCCACCCATTGCAGGATTGCTTGCCAATACAACATCGCTTACGGCAGATAATGTATACCAGGTTGGTGATTATACTGCATATTTCGTTCAATACCTTGCTTCACCCAGCGAAACCAGTGCAAAGGATACTTACCAGGATATGGATCCGAGCGGTGTATGGGGAGCGATTTATAATGTGCTTACTGATTTACATGATATGAGGCAGTTTGCTGATGAAAAAGGATTAAACGCCTATAGCGGTGTTGCGGATATACTTACGTCATGTAATTTAAGTATGGCCATCAACCTGTGGGGAAATATGCCTTATTCGGAGGCTTTTATAGGAGTAGAAAATCTTGTACCGAAATTCGACGATCAAAAGGTTTTATATGATAGCTGCATTGCATTGCTGGATAAGGGTATTGCTGCGTTACAACAGCCGGATGCTAAAAATGAATTGGATGAAGCGAGCGATTTTATTCATGGAGGTAACGATTCGGCGTGGATTCAAACTGCTTATGCATTGAAAGCAAGATTGCTTAACCAGGTCTCCAAAACAAGCCAATACAATGCGACTAATGTTTTGGCGGCAATTGATAAGGCATATACCAGGAATACTGATGATGCGCAGGTAGTTGATTTTACAGACCGTAATCCATGGGCTCAGGCAGCGCTTAACAATAAAAATTTATTGCTGGATGCCTGGTTGTCTTCTTACTTTGTAAATGCAACAAACAGCAATATTTATGGAGTATTTGATCCCCGTCTTCCCGAAATAACCGATACTACCAAGTTTCATGATTACCGCGGAACACCAAATGGGGCGGGATACCAGGGTGCAACAAATACAGAACATGCACAATCATACCTGGATGTTGGAAAATGGTATTCAAGCGATAATTCGCCACTTCAGATTATTACCAATGCCGAATGCCGTTTCGTAGAAGCTGAGGCTGCATTTCGCTCGGGCGATATGAGCCGTGCATATAATGCATACATTGCCGGTATTACGGCAAATATGCAAAAGATTGGTGTGCCTGCGGATTCTATTACAAATTATCTTGCAAACCCTGTAGTATCGGTCGGCGCCGGTTCACTTACTTTAAGCCTTATTCTGAAAGAGAAATATGTAGCCTGCTTTCTTATGCCGGTTACGTGGGATGATATGCGCCGTTTTGACTATGCATATAAAGATTTTGCACTACCTGTAAATGTGAGCTTACCCACTTTTATCAGAAGGCTTGATTATCCCAGCTCTGAAATTTCGAGAAATGGCTCTAATGTTCCCGATGTTCAAAGAACAGATCATTTGTGGTGGGATCAATAATTATTCAGGTTTCTTTAAAAGACCGGCAAGGAAGACCGGCTTTTAAAAATTATCAACGGAAAATAGAGTAATTAAGCATAATGCAATGCAGTAGACGCTTAATCAAATCAGGTCGCACATTAAAACCGAAAGCTAAATGAGGCAATAACTTTAAATTAAGCAAATACAGATTAAAAGAAATACCCTGCAGCAGGCTGCAGGGTATTTTATATAATAACGCGAAATTATTTTGTTGTTTTGTCCTTTACTTCGTGATGCTTTGTATCTACTTTGTGTTTTTGGGTAACACCGTGGTGCTTATGCTTTACTTTGTATCCTTTATGATGCTTATGCTTGCTGAATGTATTGTGAACTTTTTGAGGAACGGTAGATGTGCTTTTAATTTTATCCTTATCCTGTGCCTGTGTAACAATACCGATGCTAAAAGTGAGCATCAAAAAAAATAATAGCTTTTTCATTTAGTTTATTGTTTTTAGTTAATGATTGGTGAATGATTTGCCTAAGTTACAAATTATATGCCTGTAATTTTTGAAATTTGCTTTTTTATGATTTATAAAAACTAATAGTCGCCGGCAGTGAGTAAACTACAGCCTCTCATATCGCTCATGTCGCGGCGTCCAAGGACTTCGAAATCCCCATTTTTGTATAATTTGCCAACATCATCCGTAGCTATAAATGAGCATGAATAAATGTTGGCAAGATCAATAATATTTAACAAACCAGTCAAAGGCTTTTCTTTCCCCGGACTTCCAGTTACCGCAAAAGGATCGTTTTCTTCTCTTATCAAAATCCGCATCCATGGCGGACATTGGAACAGTCCTTTTTCTTTTGAATACGCCTGGGAAAGCAGTTCAGTCATCCCATATTCTGAATGTATGTTTTGAACTCCCAGCTCATCCTGTAAAATTTTATGAACCTCTTCACGGGTTATTTCTTCCCGTCTTCCTTTCATTCCCCCGGTTTCCATAACGGTCGTACAGCGAAGTGCCATTGAATGTTTTTCTGCGAAATCAAGCAGGGCAAAAGTTACCCCGATTAGCAAAGTTGGCTGTTCCCTGGTTTCATTATGTACCAATACATGGTAAAGTTCTTCTTCATTATACAGGTAAAAGCCGCTATATTCATTATTACTTTCCTTAATAAGATCATCTGCCATTGTTACCAGCGATGAATTTTGTCTTTCGATATAACCGGGCAATAATGCCAGTATGCACCACTTACCGGGTTTATCATAAAATAAATTGAACGTTTTCGTAAAGCTTTCTTTATAAACTGATAAATGCTTTACATAATGGCGGCTTGTGTTTTCCCCGGTAGTTCCGCTGCTTTCAAAAATAATCCCGGGTTTAAATTGTGTAGTTGTAATTACATTGGTCTTAAAAAATTGTACTGGTAAAAATGGAATGTCTTCAATAGTGTTCACCAGTGCGGCATTCACGCCCAATGTATCAACATATATCTTATAAATTTCATTATACTCATATTGCAGGCGGAATATATTTAAAGCCATCTGCTGAAAATTATCCTGCGTAGCTAAGAAAACTTTATCTTCCCATTGGGATATTTCTAAAATATTATTCAGTTTTAAATATTTAATTTTGATATATTAAAACACAAAGATGCGCTACACCATTTTATTTTCCATATTCCTGTTACTTCAGTTTGTAGGTTGCAAAAAAAATAAATTTTCAACGACACCTTCTCTTAAATTTGAATCAGTAAATACTACCCAGCTTCATAACCAGCAGCTGATAAGATTTTCACTCTCATTCACAGATGCCGAAGGCGACCTCACTGATAGTATTTTTGTGCAGGAAATTGTTCCGAATTGCGCAGGCAGCAATATTGAAGGGCTTTTTCCATTACCGGGTTTTCCCACCACTAAAGATCAAAAAGGCGGTATCACGATAACTTTTGGATATAATGCCAGCGGGTATACCAGCGTTTCTCCGCAGTGCCCGCCGGAAAATGATACAGCCGTTTTCCGGTTCGCCTTAAAAGACAAAGCCCAGCATGTAAGCGACACGGTATCCTCTCCTGTTATAATTATTTATAATTAACCGTGTGGTTGAAAAAGCTTACAGAATTTGTTTTATTCACCAGTATTTTTATTAGCGCATGTTCTGTAGCGTTGTGCATTCAAACAAATCTTTTGATGCACCTTCCTCTTAATACATTTAGTTTTTATTGCTTTGTTTTTGGCGCAACGCTTGCGCAGTACAACCTTCATTACCTTGTGAAAACAACTGCGGTAAAAAATTCATTAAGGCTGGTATGGTCATCTAAGAATAAAATTGTACACAAAGTGCTTTTTGGTGCAGGAGTCGCTTTGATACTTTTCAGTTTTATGAGTTTCCGGTTACATCATTTTATTATTTTGGCTGTCCTGGGAGCTATTGGTTTTTTATATTCATTTCCCGTAATTCCTTTTGGAGAAAAAAGGCGTATAAAGGATTATGGCTTTCTTAAAATCATTACACTGGCTTTACTGTGGACATTGGTTACTGTTTGGTTTCCCATAAATAGCCTTCTTTTTGAAAATAATATTTTCATATTTGTTTTTCTCAAAAGATTTGTTTTCCTATTTGTGCTCTGTTTATTGTTTGATATTCGTGATATTGAAATTGACCGGAAGGAAAATATTAAGACACTTGCTGTTTTTTTGGGAAAGGAAAAATCTTACCTCTTTGCATATTGTTTTCTTATAATCTTTATCATTTTATCATTCCTCCAGTTTTTTTATTTTGATGATATAAGAGTATTAATTGCGATGCTTCTTTCTGCTGCAGCTACATTTTTCGTAATTGAACTTACGAAAAAGACAAATTCAGATTTCGTTTATCTTGCAGGAATTGACGGGATGATGCTTCTGCAGGCTATGCTGGTTTATCTTCTCGGTTTAAAGTTTTAATTTGCACACTCATATCAAAAAGTATTTTTAATATTATGGCTAAAAGTAAAATAGCACCCCCGGTAATAAATGAAAAATCCCTCGAATTTTTAAAAAGTTATATTAATACACCTTCACCGGTAGGTTTTGAAACTGCCGGTCAGAAAGTGTGGCTTAATTACATAAAAAATTATGTGGATAGTACATTCACAGACGCGTACGGGACCGCCGTAGGTGTTATAAATCCCCAGAAGACTTTTAAGGTTGTTATTGAAGCCCATGCCGATGAAATAAGCTGGTTTGTAAATTATATTTCTCCTGAAGGATTAATTTATTTAAAAAGGAATGGGGGAGTTGATCACCAGATTGCGCCTTCACAAAGAGTTACCATTCATGGCAAAAAAGGGCCCGTAAAAGCAGTGTTTGGCTGGCCGGCAATACATACCCGTTTAAGTAACAACGATAACAAGGAACAACAACCAAAAGTGGAAAATCTTTTTCTTGATTGCGGGGCACGCAATAAAAAAGAAGCGGAAGATTTAGGTATTCATGTGGGCTCTGCGGTAACATATGCTGAAGGTTTTGATGAATTGTCCTACGGAAATTTTATCGGCCGTGCGTTTGACAACCGTATTGGTGGATTTATGATTGCAGAAGTTGCCAGGCTGCTGAAGGAAAATAAAAAGTCACTTCCTTTTGCATTGTATATTGTAAACGCAGTGCAGGAAGAAATCGGGTTACGCGGTGCAGAAATGATTGCCAGGAAGATTAAGCCCGATATTGCCATCATTACGGATGTAACCCACGATTCAACCACACCTATGATCAATAAACTGATTGAAGGTGATTGTGCCTGTGGCAAGGGGCCTGCGCTGGTTTACGGTCCTGCCGTACACAACAAGCTTTTGGGCATTATTGAAAAAGTAGCAGAAAAAAATAAAATCCCGCTGCAATTAAGAGCTGTAAGCCGCAGCACCGGTACCGATACCGATTCTTTTGCATATGCTAATGATGGATGCCCTTCAGCATTGATTTCACTTCCTTTGCGTTACATGCATACCACTGTTGAAATGTTGCATAAGGATGATGTCAATAATACCATCAGGCTTATTTATGAAAGTGTTCTCGCGCTGACGCCTAAAACTAATTTGAGCTATTTTGCAAACTGAAAAAGAATAGTATTATGCCAAGAATGAGAAGACCCAAAATGGGTGCACTGATTTTAAAAAACGATTTGCACGGATGAATGCAGGGATTTCTTTTAATTCGTGTAATTAGTGTACAAAATTCGTGTTATAAAATAATATCATTTAATCATTATAAATTTTTTTATACATGCAACAACGCAACACCTGGACAAAAGAAGAGATCTCGGAAATATACCATATACCACTTCTTGAGTTAATTTATAAAGCGGCTACGGTTCACCGTGAGTACCAGGAAACAGGAGAGGTGCAGGTATGCACGCTTCTTTCCATAAAAACCGGTGGTTGCCCCGAAGATTGTGCGTATTGCCCCCAGGCAGCCCGTTATAATACCGGCCTCGATGTGCAGGCGCTCATGAAAAAAGAAGAGGTGCTTGCTTATGCAGAAAAAGCAAAAAATGCAGGCTCCACAAGATTTTGCATGGGAGCTGCCTGGAGAGAGGTGAGAGACAACCGTGATTTTGACCGGGTGCTTGAAATGGTGCAGGGCGTAAACGAAATGGGTATGGAAGTGTGTTGTACTATGGGAATGCTTACTGAAGAACAGGCAAAAAAATTATATGATGCAGGACTGTACGCTTACAATCATAATGTAGATACTTCTGAAGATCATTATGCCGATATTATCACTACCCGCACTTATGGTGATCGTTTGAAAACATTGGGAAATGTTCGTAAAGCGGGGATCAGTGTGTGCAGTGGAGGTATTATTGGTATAGGCGAAACCCATGATGACAGGATCGCAATGTTGCACACTTTGGCTACGCTGCCGGCCCACCCGGGAAGTGTTCCGATTAACGCATTGGTAAGAGTACAGGGAACCCCACTCCAGGATAATCCTAAAGTTGATATATGGGAAATGGTAAGAATGATTGCGACTGCAAGAATTATTATGCCGGCAGCAATGGTAAGGTTAAGTGCAGGCCGCACGGAAATGAGTATCGCAGAACAGGCACTGTGTTTTATGGCAGGCGCTAATTCAATTTTTTCAGGAGATAAATTACTTACAACCCCCAACCCGGGTTTTGATGAAGACCATGCCATGTTTCAATTGTTGGGACTAAAACCCAGGGAAGCATTTAAGGATGAAAAAGTTTATGTTAATTAGCTAATTGGCTAATTAGCTAATTAGCTAATTATGATTGATAAGGGAATTCTTTTAAATGCATTTCGTTTGATGTGCACTGCCAGGGCAATGACTGAAACTTACGAAGCCAACAGGCAAATATGTAAGTATGTTCACGCAACTTCCCGCGGGCACGAAGCTATTCAGCTTGCAACTGCATTTCAGCTTTTGCCCTGCGATTATATCAGCCCTTATTACCGCGATGAAAGTATATTATTAGGTCTCGGCTTTTCGCCATATACTTTAATGCTGCAATTGCTTGCAAAGGCCGGTGATATATTTACAGGGGGAAGAGAATATTATTCTCATCCTAATTACCGCGGAGATGATAAACCAACAATTATACACCAGAGCAGCGCAACCGGTATGCAGGCGATCCCCACAACAGGTATAGCACAGGGGCTCCGGTACCTGAAAACTATTAACTCCCCTCTCCTTAAAAGAGGGACGGGGAGTGAGTCTCCGGTCGTTATTTGCTCACTTGGAGATGCCAGTCTCACAGAAGGTGAAGTAAGTGAGGCATTCCAGTTTGCAGTGCTGAAAAAACTTCCCATAATTTATTTAGTGCAGGATAACGACTGGGGAATAAGCGTAAGCGCACACGAGGCGCGTACCATGAACGCTTCTGAATTTGCAAAAGGATTCAAAGGCCTTCAGCACGTAAGCGTTGATGGAAGTGATTTTTTTCATAGCTATGAGGTGATGAAAAGTGTGACGGGACAGGTACGTGAAAATCAGCAACCTTTTTTGGTGCACGCTAAAGTTCCATTGTTGAATCATCACACAAGCGGGGTTAGAAAAGAAACTTATCGTTCTGAAGAAAATCTTGCCCTGCATGCAACAAACGATCCGTTGCCAAAATTAAGAAAGCGGCTGGTTGATATGAGCATTGCAGACAATGACCTCAATGAAATTGAAGCCATCGCTACAGATTCTGTAAAGCAACATTTTGCAGAAGCAGTTGCCTCACCGGAGCCGGATCCTTCAAAAATTCAGGAATATATTTTCGCACCCACTCCGGTTACCAAAGAAACAGGAGAGCGCAGCCCGTCCGGTAAAGAAAAAGTGATAATGGTAGATGCTGCGCTGTTTGCGATTCGTGAAATTATGGAGGAATTCCCTGAAGCAGTGTTATACGGACAGGATGTTGGGCGTAGGTTGGGCGGCGTTTTCAGGGAAGCAGCTACCCTCGCTGAACACTTTGGTGATCATCGTGTTTTCAATACTGCCATACAGGAGGCATACATCATTGGTTCGACCGCGGGCATGTCTGCAACAGGTGTAAAACCAATTGTTGAGGTCCAGTTTGGCGATTATATTTATCCGGGCATTAATCAATTGGCAACTGAAGTGGCAAAAAGCTGTTACCTGAGTTGTGGCAAATTTCCTGTGCAAACTGTTATCCGGGTACCTGTGGGCGCTTATGGCGGCGGCGGTCCTTACCATAGTGGCTGTGTGGAATCCTTACTGCTTTCTATTAAAGGGATAAAAGTAGCGTATCCTTCCAACGCTGCAGACATGAAGGGGTTGATGAAAGCTGCGTTCCTGGACCCCAATCCCGTAATCATGCTTGAGCACAAAGGACTTTACTGGAGCAAAGTACCTGGAACAGATGAAGCAAAGTCTATAGAACCATCCCGCGACTACGTGTTACCGTTAGGTAAAGGGAATATTATTTTGAAAGCTGCGGAAGAAAGAATAAATAATGGCGAAAGTTGCTGCATAATTACTTATGGTATGGGTGTTTATTGGGCAAAAGCCGCCGCAGGAAATTTCCCCGGGCAAATAGAAATTGTTGACCTGAGAACATTATTTCCATTGGATGAGGACCTGGTTTTTTCGACCGTAAAAAGACATGGCAAATGCATGGTGCTTACCGAAGAGCAGCAAAATAATTCTTTTGCGGAAGCCTTTGCAGGAAGGATCTCAAAAAAATGTTTTAAATTTTTAGATGCGCCGGTTCAGGTGTTAGGCTCACTCAATCTGCCCGCAGTGCCTATGAATATTAATCTCGAAAAAGTCATGTTACCTGGTGCCGAAAAAGTGGCAGGGATAATTACTGAATTACTGAATTATTAATTTCCTGATTTATTAGTACAGGATGCATGGCGTTTCAGGCCTGTACAAAACCTTTTATAGTTTATCGGATATTAAAAAAGTGGTAAAAACAATTGATAATTAAGCCGGAATTAAAAAAGCATTTGTTGATTGTAAAATGATGCAGGATGCCCTGCAGTAAAAAATGCAAAAGAAATGAATCAGGTAATCTTGCAAAATGCGGGGCCAGTCATTTGCGGGGTTAATAATTGTCCGGGGGGATAATGATTGATATTAGATTCATTTCAAATTTAAAATTCAATTTACTTGACAAAACAAAAATTAAAAACAGAAATACAATTTCTTGAAGGGCCTCAAAGCCGATGGAAAGATTTTAAATATGCCGTGAGTGTATTTTTTGAATTTATTAAAGGCTTCAGGGCCTTACATTTTGTGGGCCCATGCGTTACAGTGTTTGGTTCTGCACGTTTTAAAGAAGATCACCTGTATTACAAACAGGCAAGAGAGTTATCCGCAGAAATTGCAAAGTTAGGCTTCACGATCATGACAGGTGGCGGCCCCGGAATTATGGAAGCAGCCAACCGTGGAGCAAAGGATGTAGGGGGTAAAAGTGTCGGTTGCAACATTATCCTGCCTCATGAACAACACCGCAATCCTTACCTCGATAAATGGGTCGATATCAAATATTTCTTTCTTAGAAAAATGTTATTAATAAAATATTCTTATGCCTTTATTGTAATGCCGGGTGGTTTTGGCACTTTGGACGAATTTTATGAGGCCCTCACATTGGTCCAGACTAAAAAAATTAAGATGTTCCCGATCATAATTTTTGACAAAGATTTTTATGAGAAAATCCTTGAACACAATTCACGTATGCTGGGAGAAGGTACTATATCACGTAATGAAAATGGCCTTTATCTCGTAACCGAATCCATACAGGAAACCATTACATATATTAAAGAAAAAAGCATTATTGCATTCGGATTAAGATATATGCGGGCCCAAAAGCCATTTTGGGGATTTTTTGAAAAGGGATTTAAGAAAATCTCTAAATCATTTCCGCAGGAATAAACAAATTAGCTAAGATAATTGTATTGATTTTTTATTAATTATAGCGAGGCTGAATCTGATGCCAATAATTAACTTCAATTATTAATCACATCACGCTAAAATCTGACTCGTTAGGTATATATTTATATTTTTATATATTTATTTTTATATATTATATTACTTTATATGCTGTGGATAAAACATGAAAAAAGTCATAATACCTTTTAAGGGAGGGGAGTTTTCGGAAAGCGCATTTTCATTTGCCGTAAGCCTTAACAACACAAACCCAATTCTACTTACCGGAATTTTTTTATCTCCTGTTGATTTTTCAAGATTTTTTTTATTGACGTCTTCTTCGTCAGAGAATGCTATACAGTTAGAGAAAAATTCAGAGGTGAAAAAAATTAAAAAAAATATTGACATGTTTATTTCCTTATGTCAAAAAAATAATATCGAATGCAGAATTCACGAAGATATGTACGATTTTGCCTTACCTGAATTAACGAAGGAATCCCGCTTTGCTGACTTGCTAATCATAGGAAGCGAAATGTTTTTTACAAATATGTCGGAAAATGATTACAATATATTTTTGAAAGATACACTGCAGCACGCCGAATGCCCTGTAATGGTAGTTCCTGAACACTTTCATTTCCCTTCACAGAATATATTGGCATATGATGGTTCTACATCTTCTGTTTTTGCTATTAAGCAATTTGCATATCTATTTCCGGATTTATGTGATAATAAGACAATTTTAGCCGATGCTGCGGAAGAAAAAGAAGATATTCCTGCAGAGGTAAATATTGAAGAGTTAGCAGCAAGTCATTTCAGCAACCTCGCTATAACTGTTTTAAACACTGATCAGGGGGAGAATTTAATTGACTGGGTTTTGAAACATGACAGGCCTTTGCTCGTAAGCGGTTCATTCAGCCGGTCGGGCTTTTCGTCACAATTTACAAAAAGCTTTGTAGTGAATATTATTGATACTCACCGGATTCCTGTCTTTATTGCCCACCAATAAGTAAACTGCACAAGCATTCAATAATTTCAGAATTAAATTATTATTACTGAATTAACTGGCAGAAAATTATGACAATGTGTATATCAGGGCACATCGGTAGAAACTAATTTCTACTGCCACCCCTCGTCACCTTTGATAAGAACAACTGTTTTGTTTTCAAACTTTTCTTTATACCCCGATGGCAATGCTGTACCAAATTCTGTACAGCCCGAAGGCCACTCAACTTCGCCTGAAACCAGGTATTCGTAACCCTTAAACCCCAATAAAGAAGTTGTAGGAGAGCTTTTAATAATTTCTAACGAATTTACTTTTGCGGTTTCAGCGCAGGTATATTCTAATAAAACTTTTTTTTCAATATCTGCATTGGAAGGTTTGCTTTTACAACTGCAAAAAAACAGGAGTGTAATTAAACATGAAAACAGTAGTGTTTTAGTCATCATTGTTGAAAGATTTAAGGTGAAGGGATTTTTTAAAGTAAGTTTCGTACAGGCGGTATTGAACTTGGAGTAAATGTTTTACAGGAACGAATAAATAAAGAACTAATATAATTATTTAGCAACTATATACATAATGTGATTTTTTAGATGTCTTTAAAGTAGTAAAAAAGAATAAGGAGGAAAAGAAAAAAGCCGGATAAAATCCAGCTTTGTTTAAAATCCAATATTGAATATTAAGCGGGGTCAGAAGCTAAATGATTGTACTCATTAACTAACCAAATCTTTTGAAAACCCATTGATCTCATCTATCCTTTCTTTATTTATTGAATAAAAAATAAATTTACCATCGCGTTTAGTGGATACTATTCCGGCTTTCCTCAAAATAGCGAGGTGCTGCGATGCAACAGATTGTTCAAGGCGAAGTTTTACGTAGAGTTGAGTAACAGTAAGCCTATTGGCATCATGAATTGTTTTGATAACCTGTTGGCGTAGCTTATGATTAAGCGATCTGAGAACCATGGCAGCTTTTTTAATATTATGGTAGTCAATACCAATTTCGTTATCAATTTCTATAAGCTGTGATGATTGTAAATTATTATATTCCATTTGTTATCGTTTTATCTACTAAAGATAAATATGGAAAACAGGGAAATATATACCGAACAGAAAATTTGTCTTTTACAGATATAAATAAATTAATATTATTATAAATATCCGTTATATGATGTTATTTTGTGATTTGAAAGATTGGTACAAGCTACTAAGGAAAAAGGTGAAGGTTGGAATAATCCACCACCTCCTTATGTGAGAGCAACCGAATTTTGAAATAGAAGTAGAAGCTCCAAAGTTTACCCTTTGGAGCTTCTTATTTATGGATTAAGGTAACACCTTCGCTCATTTCGTATGTAGTTGCTAATTATTTTAATTGGGATCATCATAAGCCGTTGATGTGAATTTCCCGATTGAAGCCCGGGGTTGCCGCCCTTTTAATGGACTTTAATTATAAGCATCTTCTTCAGATTTGTGTATTTTTTGACACAGAAGTTGTCCTACTCCTTTTGTATGCCCGGAATATTATGAAGTAGTCACGACAGCAATCCGGCAATGAATTATACCTGCGTAACTAATATAAATAATGTATTATTTAGTGTGCAGGATTTTGGTATTAGAATTGAAGTAAGGTTTAAAAATAAGATATTTGATGGCTTTTTGAGGGCATATGGCGGAGATTCGAGCAATTTGTGAGGTTGAGGTTTAGGACTGCATATCTCAGCGGATATTATAAGCGGCACAATGGAAATATTTGGGTAGATAGCGAGCCTGGTATGGGTTCTACATTCCATTTTTCATTACCAATCAATATATAATCTGTTACAGGAGAAAATATTTATTCATAGAAGAAATATTTTCATCGATCTTTAAAAAAAATAAAACTGTTATGAGAAATAAAGCACTTCTTTTCCTTATTTTTTCTGTGTTGTTTATTGCTTCATGCGTTACGGGTCCAAACTATAATGGTTATATGCAACCGGTATATGTAGGGCCTGGCATTGGCCTCGGTACCATTATAGCCGTTATTATTTCATGGAGCAGGAATAAATCAATTCTTTGGGCAATTATTCATGGCATCCTGGGATGGCTATACGTTATTTATGCGTTGCTCGTAAAGAATAAATAACTGTTACAAGTTCAACCTGAACTTTGAACTTTGAAACTTGAACTCTGAACTTAAGTATGCCTGCAAAATTTTTGGTGAAAATTAAGAAAATCCTCAAAATTTTGGGTCCCGGTTTAGTCACCGGTGCAAGTGACGACGACCCTTCAGGAATAGCTACGTATTCCCAGGCAGGCGCCCGCTTTGGCTTAACAACTCTATGGACGGCCCTCATCACTTTTCCACTAATGGCAGCTATACAAGGTATGTGTGCAAGAATAGGGTTGGTTACTACACAGGGATTAACGGTTACATTAAGGAAAAATTATCCAAAAAGTATTTTATACCTGATGTTGCTATTTAGCCTGCCTGCCATAACGCTTAACATTGGAGCAGACATACAGGGTATGGGAGCGGTGGCCCACATGATGTTACCGCAAATACCAGCTTTTGCTTTCAGTATAATTTTTACGGCAATTCTCATGTTTGTAATTATAAAATATCCTTATCAAAAACTCAGTAAGATTTTAAAATGGCTTTGTCTTTCCCTGCTGTTGTATATTATTGTTCCTTTTATGGTTAAACAGGATTGGGGTTTAATATTGAGAAATACATTTGTCCCCACTGTACAATTCAACAAAGAGTTTCTCTCGATATTAGTAGCTATCCTCGGTACTACTATTTCTCCTTATCTTTTTTTCTGGCAGGCTACTATGGAAGCAGAAGATATAGCGCATGGTCAAAAAGTTATGGTAGACAAACAGGTTTTAAATGATATGAAAGAAGACGTGAATATTGGGATGTTGCTGTCAAACGCGGTGATGTTTTTTATAATTCTTACGGCAGGTTCTGTTTTACACAAAGCAGGTATAAGGCAAATAGATACCGTGGACCAGGCAGCCAAAGCATTGGAGCCGCTTACAGGAAAGCTTGCCTATTTAATATTTACAGTTGGTATTATAGGTACAGGGCTTTTAGCAATTCCGGTATTGGCGGGCTCGCAATCTTACATGTTATCTGAAACTTTTGGATGGGAAGAAGGGCTGGATAAAAGGTTCCCCCAGGCCCGGGCATTTTATATAACGATCATAATTTCACTACTTGTGGGCTTATCACTTGATTTTATTGGTATAAGCCCAATACAGGCTCTTGTGTATACCGCAATTTTATATGGCATAACTGCACCAGTTTTAATCGCCGTTATTATGCATATTGGAAATAATAAAAAAGTAATGAAAGAATTTACTAACAGTAAATTGTCTAATTTTTTAGGAGGCCTCACTTTATTATTAATGACAGTTGCCGCAGTTGCCCTGGTATGGCTTCAGTTCAAATAACACGGTAATACCAGATTGCGCATGATAATGGCAAAGAGCGGTTAATGATTGCATGTGATAGTTATGTGAGAATAAAGTTTTGTATATACTTTAATTTAGCGGGAAAAATTTTATCCAGGCATTGAGTTTCTTTAAATGATCATTGTGTAATTATAATACAATCCCACTAAATTTTTTATACAGGGAATTTATAACTCATAATTCTTATTCATTATTTAAAGCGCGACTATGTATAATCTAAAAATAATTTCCTCAACCGTGCGCCCGGGCAGAAAGGGGCCTGTTGTTACAAAATGGATTGCAAACCTGGCCACACAAGACACCAACTTTAGTACAGAGGTATTGGACCTTGGCGATATCAACCTGCCCATGATGAATGAGCCCAATCATCCTTCATTAAGAAAGTATGAGCATGAATAATAAATTTGAAGCCAACGATATTTCGCATAAAGCAGCAGCCACTATGCTAAAGCAATTAGCGCGCTGGACAAAAAGCCTGAAGACAATAAAAGAAGATAAAGTGTAAATGAAGTCAAAGTTCAAACTTTGAACTTTGAACTCTGAACCTTGAACTTGATACCCGATACCTGATACTCTTATGATTGCTGCACGTAACAGGACTGAATGACCATCAAGGATAGAAAAATTTTTATGAAATAGTGGTTGATGTTTTGGATTTATTAGGAATACCAGTATCTTTTATGTTTTAAAATAGTTCTATAACATATTTACTACGCAATTGAATATTTAGTCCTAATAAAATCGGGTATGAGAAAAAATTTAATCTTTGCAGCAGCATTTCTTTTTATCTCTTTTTGTTCTTTGGCACAAGTTCATGTTCAAAATCTTCTTTGTGAGAACTTGTCGAACCCAATAGGATTAGGGATATCAAATCCGCGGTTTAGCTGGCAGTTGTTTTCTGATAAACGTAATACAGTTCAAACCGCGTATGAGATTACTGTTAACAATACTTCGGATAAAAAGGGAAAGCCTGTGTGGAGCAGCGGCAAAATTGCTTCTCAGCAATCTGTATATGTCCCTTACTCCGGCAGTGCGTTACAGTCAAACCATACCTATTACTGGCAGGTGCGGGTTTGGGATAATTCCGGCAAAACATCTTCATGGAGTGAAACTGCTTTTTGGCAAACTGGTATTTTGCAGGAATCAGACTGGAAAGCGAGATGGATCGAATCTACTGATCCTGCAGATTCGACAACAGCGCCGGCATTGTTGTTTCGAAAGCAATTTAATGCCTCAAAAAAAATACAATCAGCCACAGCGTATATTACTACGCATGGAATGTATGAGGCTAAGCTAAATGGCAGCCGTGTAGGAAATTATTATTTAACTCCGGGCTGGACCAGTTATAACAAACGCCTTCAATACCAAACCTTTGATGTAACGCCCTTATTAAAGCAGGGAGAAAATGCTATAGGGGTAACCGTTGGCAGTGGGTGGTATAGAACGCCACTCGCATGGAATGATAATAAAAATTTATATGGCAATAAAGTGGCCCTGCTTTTTCAACTTGACATAATATATACAGATGGCACCGGTGAAACAATTATTTCAGATGAAAGCTGGAAATCCTCTGACGGGGCTATACGAAGCTCTGAAATTTACAACGGCGAATATGATGATGCTAATTATGAAAAAGAAGGTTGGGCCACTACCTCATATAATGATAAAGAATGGGCTCCTGTAATAGTTAAAGAGCATCCCAAAAATATTCTGATTGCAACCTATAACCAGCCCGTTAAAAAGCATGAGACATTTAAGCCTGTAAACATTTTCAAAACTCCGAAAGGCGAACAGGTCATTGACTTCGGGCAAAATCTTGTTGGCTGGGAGCAAATAAAAGTTACCGGTAAAAAAGGGAATAAAATTATTATAAGCCATGCTGAAGTATTAGATAAACACGGCAATTTTTATACAGACAACCTGCGGGCGGCCAGGTCCACAAATACATATGTTCTAAAGGGAGGCAAAGAAGAATTTTTTGAACCCCATTTTACCTTTCATGGCTTCAGGTATATTAAAATTGAAGGCTACCCCGGAGAAATAAAACCGGAAAATTTTTCTGCCGTTGCATTGTATTCAGATATGAAGCAAACCGGAAGCTTTACCTGCTCAAATCCGTTATTAAATCAATTACAGCATAATATTCAATGGGGGCAAAAAGGAAATTTTTTAGATGTGCCGACAGATTGCCCGCAAAGAGATGAACGCCTTGGGTGGACAGGTGATGCACAGGCATTTTCACGTACCGCTACTTTTAATATGGATGTACATAATTTTTTTAGTAAATGGCTGAAGGATGTAGCCGCAGACCAGGATTCGGCAGGAAAGGTTCCTTTTGTAATACCAAATGTGTTGGGGCCAAATGCCGGTGGTTCTGCGGGATGGGCCGATGTGGCAACTATTATTCCCTGGAATATGTATTTGGCCTATGGCGATAAAAAGGTATTGGAAGACCAATACCAGAGCATGAAAGCATGGGTTGGTTATATGCAAAAACACAGCACCGGTTATTTATGGAACACCGGTTTTCATTTCGGCGATTGGTTATTTTACAGGCCCGATGATGATAATGACGGCAGGGCAGCGGTTACAGATAAATATCTTATAGCACAGTGTTTTTTTGCGCATTCAACCCAACTATTAATTAATGCAGCAAAGGTGTTGGGCAACGCAAAAGATGTTGCCGATTATTCTAATCTTTTGCAGCAAATAAAAAATGCGTTCATAAAAGAATATGTGACTGCCAACGGGCGACTGGTTTCAGGCACACAAACGGCCTATGTGCTGGCACTTAATTTTGATATGCTCCCGGAAAACTTAAGGGCGCAGGCCACAAAAAGACTGGTGGACAATATCGAAAATTATGACAACCATCTTACCACGGGTTTTTTGGGCACCCCATATATATGTCATGTGCTCACAAGGTTTGGCTATGATACGGTTGCGTATAAGCTTTTGCTGCAGGATACTTATCCATCATGGTTATATCCTGTAACAATGGGCGCCACTACGATCTGGGAACGATGGGATGGCCAGAAGCCTGATAGTACATTTGAAAATCCTGGTATGAATTCATTTAATCATTATGCTTATGGTGCTATTGGAGACTGGATGTACCGGGTAATTACAGGTATTGATACTTATGAAGAAGAGCCGGGCTATAAGCAAATAATAATTAAGCCACATCCTGGCGGTAATCTTACTTATGCCAGTGCTGATCTTGAAACTTATTATGGTAAAGTAAGTTCTCACTGGAAAAAACAAGAGGGGCAGTTCCTGTTAGACATAGAAATACCGGCCAACACAACGGCAAAAATATATATACCTGCCACCGGTAAAGAAATTATTAAGGAAAGCGGACAGCCTGTAACTTCAGTTAAGGAACTTAAAATAATTAATAATGAAAACAAGTATGTATTAGTTGAAGCAGGTTCGGGTAGTTATCATTTTACTGTTGCAGATTAATATAAAAACAACGGTTGCTACCTATAAAATTTCGTTGCTTATTTTATAATCGCCGGTTAACAAAAATAAGACGACTGCTGAAAAGAATTGTGCATATGATGAAATAGTGTTCATACAAAATATTTATGTGTAATAATATTGTTTACAATTATCCTGATTACGGGAAAGGACAAATGGTTGGGATCGCCTGTCATAAATTTTTTGTAAATGATTTCAATTTTTATAATTTGATAATGATCCCGGTAGCAGTGCGAAGAAAGGATTGCGGGAACACGAAAAGTTCTGGAAACATTCAGGGGCTTAATGCAACTTGATTATACCAGGTATTTTGTTTTTCGATACCATACGTATATCCCTGGTAAAATTTGATTGTACTGTTTATCAAAATCCCTGCAATGATTTCTATTGCAGCAATTTCATGTTTGAATCGTATAAATATTTCATCAAAAGGTACCGGATTTGTTCTTTACAAACCTTCTGAAGGCTTTTATTATGCACTTTTTTGAATAAGCCTCTCTATCTTCTTTTCCAATAAAGGAAGATTAAATGGTTTTTCAATTGTATCGTCAACAGGTATCTCGTTATTTACTGGTCTCGAAGAATAGCCGGTCATTAAAAGAACAGGAACAGCCCGTGTTTTTTTATCAGTTTTTAATTGCTCTGCAACCTCCTTTTGAAGTACGTCTACTATTACAAGTTCCGGAGTAAATTCCTTCATAATTTCGGGCACTTCTTCCTGGCTGCTTGTATATTTTACCTGGTAAGTCTTTTTTTCGAGCCAGTTTTTTAACAGGCTCATTGTGTCAATGTCGTTATTAACTACCAATATCTTTTTCATAGAGCTTATATCTTATGAATTTTTGTAAATCAAGAGATGTGCCACGATTTAATTTCCCCGTTAAAAGCTAAGAATCCGCTTATCGTGGAATTGAAAAATAAAATGTTGATCCCTTTCCTTCCTCACTTTCAACCCAAACCCGCCCATTGTGTGCATGGATTATCTGGCGGCATAAGTACAGTCCCAGCCCAATTCCTTCGAGGTTTTTAGTTTTTTCTGCCCTAAAAAAACGTTCAAAAATATAAGGTAATTGTTTTTCAGGAATTCCGAGCCCCTCATCTTTCACTGAAACAGTCACTGTTTTATCATCACTGTATATAGTAAGAATGACATCAGTTCTGCCGTTAGAATATTTAATACCATTACTCAGGTAATTGGTTACAACCTGTATCAACCGGTACCTGTCCCCGCTAATTTGTATATTTCCATCCCCCTTAACAACAATATTATAAGAAGGCTGCAGCACTTCCACGGTATCTATGGCTTCATTAATCATGTCCTCAAAATTGAAGGTGGTAATATCCAGCTTCAAATTCCCTGAATTTATCCTTGTTGCATCGTATAGCTCTGCTATCATTTTATTGAGGCGGGCTACGTTGTTTTTACTTCGCTGCAATATGTCGTTTATTTCTTCCTGGTTATTTTCCTTAATAGCTTCGGTTATGATTTCATTGCATAAAACCAGGTTTGCCAGTGGGTTTCTAAGTTCATGAGCTACAAAACCAATCACATCTTCTCTTTCTCTTTCCACCTGTTTATGTATCGTTATATCATGTATTACAATTAATACATTGTTTTTACAATCAGTATCCTGCATTGAACTACAGCTTACATCAAACACCCGTTTTTCTCCTGAAGACGTTTCCAGTTCGATAGGAATGTTTGAAAATCCTTTTTTGGAGCTAATTGCATTTTGAATACTATTTTGTACTTCTTCAAATACATCAAAGGGCCTGATAAGATCAGCGAAATTCATTTTTTGAACGTCTGAACTGTTATACTTAAATATTTTAGTAAAAGCCCTGTTGGCTTTTATTATATTCATACTATCGTCCAATACCATTACCACATCGTCAATAGAGCCAAGTATGTTTTCATTAAACTCATTCAGGCGCTGTAAGGAAATTTCTGATATTTTTTGCTGGTGGATATTTTGAATGATCTTTAAAATACTGATCCCGCCCTCATCATTTTTAACAAGAATGGATTCTCCTGATACCCATATTATACTTTTATCCTGTGCAACCAGGTAATTATTATCAGATCCCTGGCCTATAGTCAGAACAGTATTGAGTTCCTTCTCCGGCTTGCCTTTTTTTTGATCTTCTTCTGTAAATAGTAGTGCTACACTTTTCCCTATAATATCTTTGTGTTCGTAGCCAAAACAATTTGTAAAAGCCTGGTTAATGGCAATTATAACTCCTTCCTTGTCCATTAGCAAAACCGTATTTTGTAAGGTGTTATGAAATAAAGTTTCAAAATAATCAAATGATGAGAAATCAGGTGTTACTGGCATAGTAGGTTGTTGGGTTATAAAGATGATTTCTAAAAGTATATCAAATATAAAATATTTTAATATTTCTGGTTATTTAAGGGTGGCATTTCAATTATCGCATAGCTCCGGGTTGATTGTGGGCTGCGGCGCCGCCGCCCACGGCGGGCCGCCCGGTTGATATCTCCACCAGCCGGCAACAATTTGAAATGCGTCCATTCCTATTGTAAAATAAAAAACTATTAAATCTATACTAATTTTATATGTAGATGAATAAAAGTATGCCAAAATCTATTTTAAACATTATGTAATAAAGCCAAAGAATTACGTAAATAATTATCCGATAAAACTATCTTTAGCAGCCTTATTCTTTTTAATGATTAAAACAAAACAATGAATTCACGCAGAAAGTTTTTACAAAATTCTTCAACCATACTTGGATGTGGTTTGTTAGTGTCGGCATTGGATAACAATGCCTTTGCCATTTTTAATAATCGTGTTATGCCGGGAGACCAGTTAAACATTGGCCTTATTGGTGCAAATGGAATGGGCTGGGCCGATCTTACAGCAGCGGTAAAAATACCGGGTGTAAACGTGGTGGCAATATGTGATGTGGATAAAAATGTGCTTGACAGGAGAATGGGCGATCTTGGCAAAATGAAAATTGATGCAGCCAAAGTAAAAACCTACGGCGATTACCGGCAGTTACTTGATAACAAAGATGTGGATGCTGTTATTATTGCCACCCCCGATCACTGGCATGCCTTAATAATGATGAATGCCTGTGCAGCGGGTAAAGATGTTTATTGCGAGAAGCCAGTCGGCAATTCTATAGAAGAGTGCAGGGCTATGGTACAGGCACAACAACATTACAATAAAGTAGTGCAGGCCGGTCAATGGCAGCGTAGCCAGCAGCATTTTAAAGATGCGGTTGATTATGTACAAAGCGGGCAGTTGGGCAACATACGCACTGTAAAAGTTTGGTGCTACCAGGGATGGATGAAACCGGGGCCAGTTGTTCCTGATACGGCACCGCCTCCCGGCGTTGACTACGCCATGTGGTTGGGCCCGGCCAAAACACGCTCTTTCAACTCAAGCCGGTTTCATTTTAATTTTCGCTGGTTCTGGGATTATGCCGGTGGCTTAATGACAGACTGGGGGGTTCATTTATTGGACTATGGTTTGCTTGGAATGAAGTCGCCGATACCTAAGTCTGTATCTGCATTGGGTGGCCGCTTTGCTTATCCTGATCTGTATGAAGAAACCCCTGATACACTGACTACACTTTATGAATTTGATAGCTTCAATATGGTATGGGATTCTGCTATGGGAATTGATAATGGTTCTTATAACCGCGATCATGGTATAGCGTACATAGGTAACAACGGAACATTGATACTTAACCGTGGTGGTTGGGAAGTGATAGAAGAAAAGAAAAGCAAAAGTAAAGTGAGCAAGCCTTTTGTAGCGTCTTCGGATAGTGGGGTTGACAAGCATTTGGAAAATTTTGTGAGCGTTATAAAATCAAGAAAGATGGAAGACCTGCATTGCTCTATCCAGGCAGGCGCCCATGTAGCTACTGTGGCGCAAATGGGAAACATTGCTTTCCGGAGCGGGAAGAAATTGGAATGGGATGCGGCAAAAGAACGCTTTACCGATGAGGCTATAAACAAAGAGTATATGATGAAAGAATACCACAATGGATATAAATTACCAAAGGTGTAGGGGTTGAATGCGAAGGGTTGACAACTTTCCAAAAGTTGTCAACCCTGATCAAAGCCCTTCAAATTTTGTTTCATCTTTCAATACATATTTTTTTCCTTTCCAAACAAATACACCGGCCGTTCCTTTGGGAATAGAAATGACCGCGTTACATTTTCCCTGTTTGTTAATAATATAGATTTCTGTAATTTCTCCTTTAGGATGAGGCATGGTACCTTCTGCTTTTTTAAGATGGCCCAGGTTGGGCTCTATCCTTATTTTATTAAATCAGGGTGCATCTGTATCAATGCCCAATACTGTTCTGAAAAATTCTATGTTAGGGCTTGCTCCCCATGCATGACAATCGGAGCGTGAACCATTAATACCACCCTCTGCCCAGGTTGTAAGACCGTTTGCCAAATTATCTTTCCATATTTGCAAACGATCAAGGTATAAATTACCAAGGCCCGTTTTTCAAACTTAGTCGATGTTGACCTTTCAAATTATGAAATTTCTTTTAAATAAAAAGCACCCGGTATAATGACATTAAAAAATTGGATCGGCTTATTCAAGACAAATAAAATGGCAGATATAGTTCCTTAACACTAGTAGTAATATAGCAGCTACCATGATTTCTACACACTCACAAAAATCTCATAAAATATAAAAAAACACTGACCTATAAATTCCATTTGAGCTTGATAAAAAATCACTAATCTGTTTTTTTCAGGCTTATAACCTGAGCCAGTCCTGGAACGACAGAAGAATTTTTAAAATTAACCTATAATAAAATCATGTCCCATATTTCTTCCACGGTCTGCTGAACATTAAAACTCTTTTTAGCCGCCTCCCTTCTGAAATTAATTAATGATTTACATTTCTCTACAGTCTTATCCGGGAAAATGGTTTCTATAATGTTGGTATTGATCAATAATTCAACATTATCTTTTTGTTTTACTTTGATGAACTGGGCCATATACTTTTGTTTTGAGATTACACTAAACTACTGATTCTATAACTTTGATTTGCTTGCGGGCAAATGAAGTCAAAAAATAAACAGGAGAATGTCATCCTGGTAAGGGTCTCCATTAAATATATTGTAACCTGTTGGTTTAAATCTGGTGACAACGTCGCAACAATATCATTTCCGGAATTATATTTGTTAAAAATATGTATTAAAATATCATTAATAGAAATCGTATGAGCCCGGCAACACGTAAGCAGGCAGGAATTCTTATAGTCATTTTACCGACAGTTATTTACGGTGGCGTTAGTATTTTAAGATTTCTTATTAATGACCCGGCCTATATTCAAAATCCGCTTCGCCAGGATCTTTTTCGTGCCGGCCATGCCCACGCGGGAGTATTACTCATTTTATCTTTAGTGGCACTTCTCTACATTGACGAGACAAATCTTTCCAGTACATGGAAACGGGTGGTAACAATTTTTATTCCTTCCGCTGCCATTTTATTACCGGCGGCATTTTTCTTTTCTGTATTAAAACCTGATGCGGTGCAACCAAATGGATTTATTAACCTGGCGTATGTGGGTGCGGCTTTATTAATCACAGGATTATTGGTTCTTGGCATCGGGCTTATCCGGAAGAGAGATACCTGAAATCTGTTCCCGCTTTCCCGGCCTGCTGGGATCGCCGGATACACATATACCGGACTGGGCGGGACCCGATTGCAAAGAAAATCTGCCATATAACAATAATTACGGCCAATACATATGCTGAACGATATAGATAATTTTTATTTGCAAAAAGAAGAACCGGTGAAGAGTTGCCTGCTTGCATTGAGAGATATTATTCTTTCCCGGGACAAAGACATATCTGCCGCCTGGAAATACGGAATGCCATTTTTTTGCTATAAAGGAAAAATGTTTTGTTACTTGTGGGTGCATAAAAAATATGATCAGCCTTATATCGGAATGGTAGAAGGCAAAAAGTTTGATCATCCAGGCTTAATCATTGAAAAGCGTTCAAGAATGAAAATAATGTTGTTTGACCCAAACCAGGATTTACCGGTTAAGGTAATTGAAACGATTTTACAACAAGCCATCAATCTTTATATAACAGGCGAAATAAGATTGAAAAGTTAATTAAAAACAAGAGCCCAGCCACTATGCTATATCGTTTCTTATTTATATTGATACTGCCAGGTGCTTTATTCGGGGTAAGTAATGCACAAATTAAAATTATACCTTATAGCAATAAAAGCATTTATTACGAAGGCAGGATAGCCGACAAGCCAGGTGCTGCGGAATTATCCTGGCCGGGTACTTCAGTAAGTATCCTGTTTAAGGGTACCGGCATTTCTGCAATATTAAAAGATATTGACACTGCCAATTACTATAATGTTATAGTTGACGAAAAAGTTATTCTTAAAATTCATACCGACACTTCAAAGCACAGCTATGTGCTTGCATCTGGTTTGTCAAAAGGGAAACATAAAGTTGAATTATTCAAGCGTACAGAATGGGATAAAGGTAAGACATGGTTCTATGGATTTGAAACCCCGCGAAGAACCAAACTTTTGCCGGCGCCTGTTCCAAAAAAGCGAAAAATAGAATTTTATGGAAACTCTATCACTTGTGGTTATGCGATGGAAGACAGTAGTGGCAAGGATTCGGAACATGGTTATTTTGAAAATAATTATCTTTCTTATGCAGCCATCACAGCCAGGCATTTTGATGCACAATACTATTGTATTGCCAAAAGCGGGATTGGGATAATGGTTAGCTGGTTCCCGCTTATAATGCGTGAAATGTATGACCGTTTGGATGCAACAGACTCCACCTCGAAATGGGATTTTGCCAAATATATACCGGACCTTGTTGTGATTGATTTATTTCAAAATGATTCGTGGATCATTGAAAAGCCCGAACATGAGCAATTCAAATACAGGTTTGGCGCCAAAGCTCCGGATGAAAATTTCATTATCGCATCTTATAAAGATTTTGTGGAGTTAATACGAAATAAGTATCCCGATGCCGGTATTATTTGCACCCTTGGTAATATGGATGCCACGAAGAAAGGTTCGCCGTGGCCGGGTTATGTTTTGCAGGCAGTTAAACAATTGCATGACCCTAAAATTTATGCTTACTTTTTTGAATATAAAAACACAGAGGGTCATCCGAAAGTAGCTGAACAAAAAGCAATGGCAAATAGCCTCATTGACTTTATTGAAAACAACATCAGGTGGTAAAATGCACGACTTAGTTCCCTGTCGAATTTTTTGAACGTTTTGCTTTGGATTATTTAAAGCGGAAATTGGTTAACTGGCAACGTCAATCCAGGTCTCCTTCAACATGACAATTGCTTCGGTCGTAACCGTCCATAATGATCCTGTGTCCTCATTTATTGTTGCGTTTTTGCTTACCTCACCAGACAAATTATAACTATTCAATATTCTTTAATCGTTTGCCAGCCCGAAACAACATAACTTTTTGTCATGAGTAAGGTACTGATAGTGGACGACTCTGTTGTATTATTAGAAGTAATGAAAAATATTCTTGAACGCAATAAGTATACGGTTAACACATTCGATAGTGCAAAAGATATTTATAAAGAGATTGGTGAATTTCAGCCTGACCTGTTAATACTCGATATATTTTTAGCCGGGAAAGATGGCAGGGAAATATGCAGGGAAATAAAGAAGAATGTGGAAACCAAAGATACCTGCATATTAATATTTTCCGCTTCTCCAAAAAACCTGGAAGAATATAAAAGCTACGGAGCTGATGACTTCATCGAAAAGCCTTTTGATATAAGGTACCTGGTAGAAAAAATAAAATCGGTATTGGATTATTGCAAACATAAACCAACCGTGATTAGCGCATAACCGGACAGCCTCTCGTTAAACTCCCCGGTTTATTTTATCCTCTTCATACCTGATGTAAAAATGAATGCCTGTAAGGATAAATACAGGCAACGATACATAATGAGCGGGACGGGTTAATCGCGAGAGCTGATACTTAATATAAAAGCTCCAGGGTTCTATACCTCCGGAGCCTCTATTGTTCTTTCAAAAATATGGTTGCTCACATAAGGAGGTGGCGGATTTTTCCAACATTCACCTAACGTATTTTTATGCCTTGTAGTTTCGCCATTTTTTTGATATTGCAAAGTAAATCAGATAAAGATTACAAAATATAAGAACTTATAAACAAAGCACTTTTTCTATATATAAATTTCAATAACATTATTAATTTGTACCATAGGAAATGGCACAATTTTGACGGACAATCTCATTTTTTATATTACTTTTAAACTCTATGCGGGAGTGATAATCCGGCTATCTGATTGCTGTATCAATGGAACGTTTTGAAGTGTCTTTTACCCATAATGGAATATATTATGAAGGTTATATTAAACCATGGGTTTACATGATATTATACAACCTTTAGCGGTTGCAGAAATTGATAATTTTACTGATATTGACTATCATAATATTACAAAGGCGGCATTTGTTTTAAGGGCGCTTAATAATAAGCTTCGCCAGCAATTAATTAAAACAATTCATCAGCACAAAAATAGCACGGTGCAAGAATATTCGGATTATAGCTTAAGAGGATTATTGAAATGATAACTCTTTATTTATAGCCAGCCACCAAAGCTCCTTATGAAATTTTTTTTCTATGCTGATATTATTACCGGGTATTCATTTTTTGATGGAGAAATTTAGCCGCAGCCCTTGCCAGGGATTACCCCTCCGATTTATTTTCTCTAAAAGTGAATATCATACATGATAGAAAATCCCAAACAATCACATCTTTCAAAGAATATTGTATGTATTTCCAGGGAAAATCACCCAAAACAAATATTATATTTATTTAGTACTTGTGTAATCAAATTGAATTTTGTTTAATTAAAAACAATTTTAAAAAAACAAATGGCTTTTTTTTAACCATATTTAATCCGCTTAAGTGTTAAATCTTTTTAAATCTGCATACTTTTTGATACGTCCACTCCATGCCAAGAATCTATGTAATTGATGATGATAAAGACCTGCTGACTATCGTAAAATCATTGTTACTGAAGAAAGGCTTTAATGTATCAACATTCTTCGATTGGGGGATTGCAAGGGAGGCGATAAAGTTCCTTGAACCGCAACTTATTTTACTGGACGTATTTCTTTCAGGGATTGACGGGCTTGATATATGCCAGAAACTTAAAGCTTCTCCCGCTACAAGACATATTCCGATACTTTTGTTTTCAGCTTTTCCTAAAATTGCTGAGACTGCTATACATGATTACGGAGCCAATGATTTTATTGCGAAACCTTTTGAAGTGAGTGATCTTATAAAAAAGGTACATTCAGTATTGTCAAAAAACGGGGAGTGGGCGTAGATTCTTTTATGAAATTTTGGATTTCAAAAAACTTTCAATAGTACTACAGGGTATTAAGAAGGGCTTATCGGTTATAGTAAGATTGAGATCCTGCCCCGCGATTACATACTGGCCTCTTATGGTATTGGCAAAAACCGTTACTTCAAAATTTCCTGAATTGGTATCACCCTTAAAAATTCCCTGTTGGCTTTCTATTGCCGCTTTTGCTTTTCTTACTACAACTTCGGCTTCGCCGGAAAACGGGATAGTAAAATTACATGCTGCCATTTGACAAATGTATGAGTTTTGTAATTATGTATTTTTGAAATTGGTATATTCATAAAAAAAGTGCTTAATTTTTTAAGCACTTTTTTGAATTATGACAGGTCCTCATTGTTTATTGCTTCCGCTGTTTCCCTTATTACCTGAAGAAGAACCAGATCCTGAATGCCCGGAACCAGATTTTGATTGACCGGAAACTTTAGATCCACTTTTGTTTTTGTTGTCCTGCATGCCTTTGGATTTATCTCCCTGCATGCCTTGTTTTTTTTGATCGTTTGGCATTTTTACCTCCTTATTTTTGGTTAACAATAATTGATAAAATATAATGCATCATATTGTTTGCCATAAATAAATAACTATTTAATACCGGAAATTTGAGGTATTCAATTCGCATCTGTGGAATTCAATTCACACCCCTGAATCCCCGCCTGAGGCGGCGATTCAGGGATTAATACAAAGTTGTGTTCTGCTTATTTGACCAATGTTCAAAGATTTTGAGCGCGTCTTGCCTGCATACATTTATTGCAGGAATTGTTCTATGCTCCGGGTCAATCTTCATTTCTTTGTAAATCATGGCATCGTCAAATCCAATGGCAGCAGCATCATCACGTGTATTGGCATAATAAACAACGGCGGGCCTTGCCCAATAGATAGCTCCAAGGCACATTGGGCATGGCTCACATGACGTATAAATTTCACAGCCATCCAATTGAAACGAGTTAATATTTTTACAGGCATCTCTTATGGCAATTATTTCCGCATGCGCTGTGGGATCATTTGTGAGGGTTACTTTGTTATTTCCCCTGCCAATGATGATATTGTTTTTTACTACAAGGCACCCAAAAGGGCCGCCTTCATTATTTTCAATTCCCTGGTGCGAAAGTGCAATAGCTTCCATCATAAATTTTTCTTCTCTTGTCATACTATTTAGCTGGTGTTATGTGAAAAGAAAGCGGCTTAAAATAATTACACGATCCGATAGCTATCGAATTTGACACACAAATTACATGAATTAAGAAAAAAGTTATATTTATTCGTGTAACCTGTCTCCCGCAGGCAGGTTCGGGGTTTAAAAATCTGATAGCTATAAAAGATTTAATTTGTATTTATGAAAGATAATTTTTCAAAACAATCGGATTTGTATTCCCGTTTTCGCCCGGGGTATCCCAGGCAATTATTCGATTTTTTGCTACCATTGGTGCCCGATAAAAAAGCTGCATGGGACTGTGGAACAGGCAATGGCCAGGTAGCGATAAAACTATCTATGTATTTTAATGAAGTATATGCAACAGATTTGAGTTCGGCACAAATCGAAAATGCTAAAAAGAAACAAAATATTTTTTACTCTGTCGAAAATGCGGAAAAAACTTCATTTCCAGCTAATAAATTTGATTTGATCACCGTTGCCCAGGCAATACATTGGTTTGAATTTGAAAGCTTTTATAAGCAGGCCGACAGAACTTTGAAACCGGGTGGCGTTATTTCAGCAATCGGTTACGACGTGCTTAGAATAAACAAAAAAATAAATTTGCTCATCGACAAATTTTACCGGGATACAACAGGACCTTACTGGGATAAAGAAAGAAAATATGTTGATGATCATTATGTCACCATTCCATTTCCTTTTAAAGAAATTGCCGCGCCGGGTTTTTCTATGAATTACAACTGGGAATTTGAACAGGTAACCGGGTATTTAAATACATGGTCGGCTGTTCAACATTATGCCAGGAAAAATAATGAAAACCCTGTAGAAAAATTTTCTGAAGAATTGAAAAAAGAGTGGGGCAACGTTTTGAAACGCAAAGTAACATTTCCCATATTTACCAGAACAGGAAGAAAGTAAAATGAATTTTATAATTTGTTTGTCTCACGGTAGGTTATTGAATTCTGCTCGATGCCCTGGATTAATTTTTTACAGTTTTCCGCGCCGCAATTACAAATAAAGCTTTCCATTTCATCATTAAGAAAACTGGTATAATCGATGGTCAGCTCTTCCCCTGCAATTATATCCTTTAAAGCTGTTACATTAAGACCTGCATATCCCGTATTAGGATTGCAGGAATGATTTTGCGGTGCCCATTCTGCCGGTGCATTGTCCCACAAAACAAACACTTCACTGCTGACAGGCCACGCATATCTCCTGAAATTCTCATGTTCTTCTTCGTTCCAGTTTTGTTCAACATATTTTTTTGTAACGAGGCGGTGAGGTTTTTCTTCGCTTGCGAAAATTATTTCTCCCGCTTCCATATTTCCGGATGCATAAATTCCGTAGCCTGAAAGTGCATTCCCTTTTACGTTATATTTTCTCTGTTTTTCTTTGTGGCGGCAGATCCCTTCATTAATTATTTTATGCAAGAAAGCTTCTTTTCCCGTAGGCTCATTTATCAATATATAATCGGCGGAGCCTTCATAACCCTTCTCATAAAATACGGAACAGGTAAAATTAATTTCAAGAAAAAATATTTGGTTCTTATCATTTACCCTGAAATCAAGACGTGCGTAACCTACACCTTTAAAAGCTTTAAATATTTTTGTCGCGCTTTCTTTTAACCGGGCAGCGAGCGAAATATCATTGCAGGCCACATTGCATTCTTTATGAAGCTCAGAAGTTTTAAGAGAATAGGTTTTAAATTTTTTTCCTTCAGGAAAGACAAATTCAAGTGGATTATAAACGATACAATTATTTTTATGCCCGGCATCTGCTGCCACAAGAACGGTAAACTCACGACCGGCTATGTATTCTTCCACTAAAATTTCCGGGTATTCTTCCAAAAGATCAGCAACTTTCGTTTGCAGACCCCGTTCAGTTTTAACAAGTGAATCTGCATCAATACCCAGGCTGTCACCGGCTTTGGCAGGTTTTATAAAAAGGGGGAACGCTAATTTGGATATAGCATTATTTATTTGATGCAGGTTTTTTACAATCACATATGGTGGCGTATTTATTCCACAGGTGTACGCCACGTATTTCATTAATTCTTTTGGGGGATCATACAATAAAGCGTTGGGACCTGTGTAAGGAAGATTTAGCAATTCAAGGGAGTGAATAACATCAATGGAAGGTACAGACCATTCCAGGTATCCTTCACAAAGATTCACAAAAATGTCATATTTTTTTTTTCTAAGTTCTTTTAGCTGGCGATAAGTGGAAAGCTTATTTAGAAATATGTGATCAACAATATCACCGGGAAGCAGGGATGAAAGATCCCGGGGCGGATCGTAATTTTTATAATCAACATCAGTTGTCGAGTAATCGGGCTGCAACACACACACTTTCATCTTATAAGTTTCGGTTGATTTGTTGGTTACGAAATTAAATAAGTTCGGGTTGCTTTGCCTTTTTTTGTTTTACCGCATGTGTATGGGTCAAAGCATTTTGAATAATTGTAGCAATCAACGAGCCAAAAGAATTACCCGACAAACGAAGTATGGCGCCTATGGATGTGAAATTTTCATCATCGGATAGCCCGCATTGTGCATTTACCTCAAGTACATACATCTTCCCGGTATTTTTATCCATTCTTATATCAACTCTTCCATAGCCTTTTCCTCTAACTGCTTTGTACGCATCAAAGCTTATTTTGCAAATGTTTTTTATAAATAGTGAATCGGGCGTTCGGTAATTGTAAAAATCTTCATCATTCTTTACAGGAGGCTCATCTTCATACATTTCCCACAGCCTGTCAAACGAAAGAAATCTTTCGGTAGGAGGTAAAGATTTATTGAAAACTCTTTCTACAGGCATGTAAATTTTGCAATCCCTGGCGGTAGAACCATTGCCAACAATAAGGGTCGTAAACTCAGGGCCGTCAATAAATTTTTCTGCCAGCACGCCACCATCAACAAGATTCCAGCCGTGATAACCCTGCAAAAGTTTTTGATACTGCAATTGCAGTTCGTTTACATTCTCAACTACGGAATGAATTCCAACCCCAAGGCTCCCGCCGGAAATTGCCGGCTTAACAATCAGCGGATTGCCCAGGCTTTCAAAAACAGATTTGGCATTTTCACCGTAATCATTAATGATTTCCCAGGGAGGAGTGGCAACATTTTTTGCCTCAAAAACCTGCTTCATTAATATTTTGGAAGTAGTGAGGCGGTAAAAATATTCATCGGCCCCTGTAAAACACAACCCGCTTTTTTTAAGATATCTTATTACGTTAACACCCGGGGCGTTATTGATTTCATCGCCATCGCAAAGATTGATCACTACTATGTTTTCTGTAGAGGAGCTGGCAATTATGAGATCAATCACCCATTTATAATTATCATTGGTTACCTCCTGCCACTTCCATGACACACGAAGTTCTTCAAAAGCCTGCGTAAATTCTTCGATGCTTTGTTTAAAGTCATAATAGTAGTCAAGATTTTCATCGTTTGTTTCAACAAAAGGTGCTAAAACCCATACAAAAAGTTTTTTATGAAATGGAAGCATATTAATTAAGGATCAATGTTTACACAATCATACTTTTTGCAGGTAAGGGATGTTTAATTTTTGCATAATAAAATCCGTAAACTTATAATGATGAATAATTTCATTAGATAAAAAAGCGGCTCCCTGTATTTTATGAAGACAATTATTTGATCCGCAAAAACAATTGAACGGGGATTCCATTAAAAATTCTGTTGAGGGATAAAAAAATGTAAGCTCATCGCCTGCTGAAATATTCTTCAGGCAACTTAATTCCATCCTGGATGTATCAAAAAAAATATTGGGATCGCAACTATGATTGATATACTGTAAAAAATCAGGCGAGAGAATAATATGCACATCATCATTAACCTGTACCGTGTATTTACTAGCGGCAGTCAGTGTTTCAGCAGCTTCGAAGGTTGAAATAATATCGCCTGCATTATAAGATACGGTTGTATGTAAAGATTTTTCGCCGGTTATATTATTTTGATAAAGTGTTACAAAACCATAATGCGATATTCTGGTTAAGTTGGGTAGCGAATAAGCGGAATAATCCATGCTAAAAAATGGGTAAGTGGTTTACATTTTAATTGCATATCTAAATTATTCTAAAAAAAAGATGTAATACGATTATAGAGATGAAAACTTATCAACAAATGTGAATAGATAATGAATAATTATTGATTGAGTTTATAGAATAAAACGTATTGTTTTTTTTATAAGAAATAAAATAATACAATTTTATATTTAGACACGTGCAGTTAGACGACATCGGCAGGAATTTTCACAGGCTTGTTGATGCTATAAATTTCAGTGATTCCCTGTTTCCCTTTTAATTTTGTTTCGGCAACCTTGGCATAAGTATAAATTGAATCTTCTTTTACAAGCTCATCATACAGCTTTTTCGAAACCAATAATTTTTCACCATACATATTGCATACTGCTTCTATCCGGGCTGCAGTATTCAATGTATTGCCATGGTAGGCAATTTCTTTTTTAATGTCACCGATTTCTACAACTGTTACCATTCCTATACTTGCGCCCGCTTTAAACTCCGGAACTATACCATATTTATCTTTGTAATGTCCTGAATTTTTCAAAAGCTCATCATCGAATGCCCAGAAAGCATCTATACATTCCATAACAGATTTCATTTTTGACCGCTCCCATGTGAGAACAGCTTCATCACCCACATATTGATAAATCTGGGCGTTATAATTATGCACAACGGCAAGATCATAAAAACAATCTTTTATAAAATTGCTATAAGCAAGATGGCCAAGCTTTTCTGCAATGGTTGTAGAAGAATTGAGATCAACAAACATAAAAATCCGAAACTCTTCCTTTGGATCGTAAAATTTTCCGGCAATAAGCTTAAAAAAATTCCCTTTCCCGAGTAACCTGGTAATTTCCAATAGAAGACTCAATGTTGAATTTACAAGGAAGACGAATAAATAATAAATGAAAGCGGCAGGAGATCTTAGAAAATCCCAAAAGCTTAAACTTAGCGTATTCATTTTCATCATTGTAATGGCAAAATAATAGATAATGGTAAGTATGGAAATTATAATAAGCTGATCGACGCATAAACGAACCAGCAATTTCCATAAAGGAATTTTGCGAAAGAGGTATTTTTCAAAAAAATATTGAAGAGAACCAAAAATTGTTCCGGAAAACACTGCAAATGCCGGGATAAAAAACATAAGTTTGGGAATTGTAAAATCAAGATGTGCAAGGCCCGAAATACCTACCTCCCGCATTATATAGAAAAATATAGAGGCAAAAAACCATCCTATTATATAAAACCGCACATGTAGCGACCATTTTTTCAAAAGCTACTTTTTTTAATTTTGTATTGATAAAACCGAAAGGAAAATAAGTATGGTGTATATTCAATTAAATCTTTTCAAATTTCAAAAATAAACAAATCATATTTACATTCGTGGTTCGGCAGGCTGATTCTTTTATTACTATTACAAATTACAAACAGAGTTTTGGTTTTTTAAATAAATATCATCATGAAAGAAACTGATCAAAAAATTCTCACCATAGACATTGGTGGTTCTAACATCAAAGCTACCATATTAAATATGCAGGGGACGTTTTTAACTGAGTACGAAAAATTACCCACTCCCTCTCCTGCAACGCCTGGAAGAGTACTGGACGCCATACAGCTACTTGCAAAAAAATTTCCATCATACGATAAAATTGCTGCGGGGTTTCCCGGCTTTATTAAAGATGGGATCGTAAAAACCGCGCCCAACCTGGGTACAGAACAATGGGCAAATTTTAACCTTAATAAAAAGCTGGAAGAAATTTTGGGCAAACCGGCAATTGCTGTGAACGATGCTGATTTGCAGGGGCTTTCCATCGTAAGTGGGATAGGGGTTGAGTTGATGATAACACTCGGTACCGGGTTTGGCTCCGCACTTCTTAAGGATGGTGTATTGCTCCCGCATTTGGAAATAGCCCACCATCCCATCACAAAAAATAAGGATTATGATCAGTACGTTGGTGAGTTTGAATTTAAAAGAATAGGAAAGAAAAAATGGAATAAGCGAATGATAAGGATAATTAAAATTTTAAAAGTAGTTTTTAACTACGACCGGCTGTATATAAGCGGCGGAAGTGCGCGGGAGATAAATTTTAAGCTTGATGATAATATCATCATTTCAGGAAACAGGGATGGTATCAAAGGAGGCGCAAGACTTTGGGTGCAACAAAACAAAGTGCTGGCAGATGGCGCAAAGGCCTCCGCCACCACCGATGAAATTCAAAATCTTGTAGTATAAATAGGCCATCCTAAAGCATTCGGGATGAATTACCTTCGGTTTAACCAATAAATATATAGATATGAAACTCGGTATAGCAGCAGATCATGGAGGTTACGAGCTTAAGGGAATTATCCATACGTTTCTGCAAAATCTTGGCCACGAGCTTATTGATTTCGGAGCTTTTGAATTAAATACAAAGGACGATTATCCCGATTTTGTAATTCCTCTTGCCGAATCCGTTGCAACGGGAAAAGTGCAACGTGGCATTGCCGTTTGTGGCAGCGGGGTAGGAGCAGCAATCGCGGCCAATAAAGTAAACGGTGTAAGAGCAGCGCTTATCCAGGATCATTTCTCTGCACACCAGGGAGTTGAAGATGATGACATGAATCTTATTTGCCTGGGTGGCCGGGTAACAGGTTTTATGGCAGCACAGGAATTCATTCTGTCTTTTTTAAATGCAAAATTTACGGGTGAAGAAAGACATAAGAGGCGTTTACAGAAAGTACAATCGTTGGAGCATGGATCCGCTGGTAGTAAGTAAAACATGGTTTGAGGCAACAAATTTCCCTGCAATCCCGATATCTATCGTGACAATGAGCACACTAAGAAAATTGTTTTGTAGTGTTTGTGCCAATATGAGATACTCATGAATTAACCATTAATACAACATTGGTAAAATGCTTCGCAATAGGTTACATTTCATTCCCAAATAAATTTTCATGGAACAATCCTATAGAATCTTATTTTCTGACATTGGGGGCGTGCTTCTTACTAATGGCTGGGGGCACGAATCACGTGAGGCAGCAGCAAAGAAATTTGGAATTGATTATGGAGAAATGGATGCATTACACGACTTTATATTTAATGTATATGAGATGGGAAAAATTTCTCTGGATGTTTATCTTGATACGGTTGTTTTTAATCACACCAGGGATTTTTCAAGAGACGAATTTAAAGACTTCATGTTTGCACAATCCCTGGAACTACCCGATATGCTTTCGTGGTTTGTTGAATGGAGAAATAAAAATTGTGGGCTCAAAATCATCTCAATTAATAATGAAGCGAAGGAACTGAATGAGTACAGGATTAAAAAGTATAGGCTTCATAATTTTTTTGATGCGTTCGTGTCATCCTGTGAAGTTGGAATGCGGAAACCGGATCCGGGCATATTCAGGCTCGCGCTTGGTATTGCGCAGGCCAAACCGCATGAATGTCTTTATTTTGATGATCGGATCATGCTGGTAGAGGCTGCAAAAAAAGAAGGTATACATGCCTACCACCATACAAGTTTTGAAACCACAAAAAAAATTATTGAAGATTCAACTATTATTACCTGAATCCCAATTCGGGAGATTGCCACATAAACGTGCCCGATATTAAATGAAAACTGTGTGCCCGTTTAACTGATCCTCGTTCATGAATGCCTGAATTATTATGCAAATCACATAGGTTTATTAATGATGAAATCCTGATTAGCGAAAGAATTAAAAGTCATCATACATATTTTTTTTTCATATAGAAAAGATTCTACAGAATGTTGGAGGGTTCACTACGCATAATCTTTTTTAAAAGGCGGATATTTGTATTCGCTTATCTTTTCAAGACCTGTGAAATCACCCATATTATGAAAGCCAGGAGCATTCGCTAATGGCTTTTTTTTGTGTGTGCATATAGATTTACATACTGGAAAATTATCCCGCCTCTCAGGCTAATTAATTTTTACATGTTCCCGTTTAACCATTACCTGATTCTTTTTATCCTTTATATTTTTGCCGAAAAATTCCTGCTCCATTTACCGTTTAGCTCCAGACTCAAAATTTCATGATTGTAATTAGTGGTATAAATTAAGGGAATCATTTTCGTGATACACGACGCATAACGTGATAGCCAGGTAAAAAAAATGTTGTGATGCACGATATATTTCATCGGCCAGGTATCTTCTCCCGATAAAAACATCCGGTAAAGAACAAAGGAGAATTTTAGGGATTAACAAAGAAAATTCAATAATGCCGGGCTTACGGGTGCCCTGGGAACTTCCCGATATATTTTTGCATCCGGCAACGTGAATAATATTTTGCTCAAATCAAGTCGATATAATAGGGTAATTCGGGAAATTTATTAATTTTGAAAAGCTCTTTTCATTACTTAAAACCTTTCTATATGAACTTCCTGCAACGCCTCGAACAATGGGGCAACAATCATCACCCTAAATGGATGGATATTGTACGAATAGCTTTGGGAATTTTTCTTTGTTATAAAGGTGTTGATTTTGTTTTCAACATGAGTAAGCTGATTAACCTGATGCCCAGCAGAACTTCATTTGGTGATTTTGCTTTCACTTTAGCGGGTCAATATGTGGTGTTTGCCCACATTCTGGGCGGGTTCTTTTTAATAATCGGGTTGTTTACACGTTTCGCCTGTGTCATCCAAATACCCATATTAGTTGGGGCGGTCATCTTTGTCAATTCCAACAAGGATATGTTGCAACCATATTCTGAATTATTACTTTCCATCCTGATATTACTGTTGCTTGTTTACTTTTTGATTGCCGGCAACGGCCCATGGTCACTTAAATTGCCCGAAGAAGAAAAGAAAAGACATACTAATAAATAGGCCTTAAATTTTAAAGCGCTTAATTGAGGATTATACAATCCTGCTCATATACATATACCAGTTCCACTCCAATGTTTTTCCATTATCTGCAGAAAATGCCTGGCTCCAGGAGGGGTTTTCCAGATCTGTTTTATCCCATTTAAACACAACAATAATTTCTTTGCCGCGGAAAATATCTTTTGAATAAAAGTATCCGATATTTTTTTCAAAGGAACCAACCTGTGGAACGTCTAACACGCCAACATTACTATCGGCCCAGTAAATACTCCAAAGCCTGGTAACCGGATTAAACAACCGGATTGTCAATCCCTCAAATGGCTTTTCATTGAAAAAAGTTTTGAAACGGTCCATGTTGCCCAATCCATTTAATACTCCATGATCTTCGTTCGTGGCGTCAAATTCAATCCACCCGTTACAGCCATCGAGCCTTGTTTTTAGTTTGCGGTTTTTGACTGTCCATTTTCCAATAAGAAAATCGAAGTCATTTTTGGAAGAGTTAAGCGATGGTATAATTTCTAATTCACCTTTGTTATTACATTTTATTGATTCCATTCCTTTTATTGATTTTAAAGTTTAGATAAATACCGTACAAAGAAAGAGGCACATGCTGACAACCTTATGGCAGTGTGAAAAAAGAATTTATTTTTTTGCTGATTAAGCCGAAAAGGAGTGCTATCCTATAAACGAAAATTATTGAGGATCGGAAAAATTCCTTTATAATAATGATTTATTATTTCAAAGACCATCAGTAGTGTCGGGTTCTGATAAAAACGTTTTTCAATTTTTAAAAGAAAATTACAATGCTATCAGATCTGAAGTAGTATTACCTTTTATTGTTAAATTCGTATATAATAACATCGAAGCTTATGAAGTACCTTTTTCCCCACATGCGAAATATATCGCCGTTAAGGTTTATGGTAAAAATGATACATTTCTAAAAATTATAAATGAATTCAATTTGAAAGAAAGTGTAGGAATGGATCTGAATCTAAATTATTTGTACAATCCGGCTGCATCTTTAAAAAGATTTATAGATTTAATTGTAAAGGAAACAGGGGTTACAAGTTTTTAACAATATCGGGTAGTCAATACCTGCGCTGCAGGTATTTTGAAATTTAGTGAACAAAAGCCTCTCTCTATAATTTACTTCTTTCATACACATCTTCCAGCAGTAATTGTACATTCAATGTTTCTATACTTATTTTTTCTCCACTCTTGTTATATTCTTTCAATTGCCACAACCCTTCTTTATTGATAGCAAAGTGTTCTGCATGGATTGATTGAGAATCGATAAGGATGTATTCCTTCAATGTCGGAATTGCACGATATAACATAAACTTTTGGCCGCGGTCATAGTTTTTGGTAGAAGGAGAGAGGATCTCAATAATAACTATTGGCTGAGTCGCGGTGTCTTCATCTTCTCTTAAGGTTATTACATCTCCACAAATAATTGAAATATCCGGGTAAGTAAACAAAGAATTCTCCGGAATGTGTATTCTCATATCACTGCCATATGGACGACAACTTTTACCTTTTAATGCTATTCCTAATGCTATAATTATGTTAATCGAAATAATATTATGCCGAGCGCTTGTTCCCGACATCGCAAATATCGCGCCTTTGTAATATTCATGCTTTTCCAATGCCTCCCTTTCCATTTCCAGGTATTCCGGTATGGTGTAAAACTTTTTTTGATAAGCATGGGCTGATTCTCTTACTTCCATAATTTAAAGTTACAAAAGTTAAGCGCTAAACCTCATAGGTTTTTGAAACCTGTGAGGTTTAATGGAGATTTTCGTCCTGTTGCTGAACAAAGAATCTATAGCCGACTGGCTGCCGGATTGAAGCGAAAATCCTTTTGCCCCGTAAAGTGTTTTAAATTGAAGAAAGTTGCCGGGCAAAAGATTGAAGCGAAAAGCCGTAACAAAAGCTGAGGTAAGAACTAAAGTTCATAGCCCCTGGGCAAGAAGCAAGTGGTAAGTATCGAGTAGCAAGAAGAGAGCGTACGAAGCTCAACCTTGAACCTTGAACTTTGAACCCCGAACTCACTTCATCTTAAATCCTTCCAAAAATTTGGTGGTAAAATTTCCTTTCCTGAATTGTTCGTTTTGCATAAGTTGCTGGTGAAAGGGAATGGTTGTATGGATACCTTCAATTATATATTCACTTAGTGCCCTGCTCATAGTATTGATGGCTTCGTTGCGGGTTTGTGCCACGGCAATTAATTTTCCTATCATACTATCGTAGTAAGGCGGAATCACATAGCCCGCATAAGCATGGCTGTCAACCCGTACTCCGTGTCCGCCCGGCTGATGCAGTACAGTGATGCGTCCCGGAGAAGGGCGAAAATCGTTATAAGGATCTTCTGCATTGATCCTGCATTCGATAGCATGCATCTGCGGGAAATAATTTCTACCGGATATTTTTTCACCGAAAGCAATTTTTATTTGTTCCTTAATAAGATCATAGTTTACAACTTCTTCGGTAACGCAATGCTCCACCTGTATCCTCGTATTCATTTCCATGAAATAAAAATTGTAGTGCCGGTCTACAAGGAATTCAACAGTACCCACACTTTCATAGTTAATGGCCGATGCTGCTTTGATAGCCGCTTCACCCATTTTCTCCCTTAGCTCCGGTGTCATAAATGGTGAAGGAGATTCTTCCACAAGCTTTTGATGACGCCGCTGAATAGAGCAGTCACGCTCGCTAAGATGACATATATTTCCAAACTGATCTCCCGCAATCTGTATCTCGATATGGCGTGGCTCTTCTACAAATTTTTCCATGTAAAGGCCATCATTTTTAAAAGAAGCAGCTGCTTCGGCTTTGGCATTGTCGAATGATTTTTCAATATCTTTTGCATTCCAAACAACACGCATCCCTTTACCGCCGCCGCCGGCGGTTGCTTTTAGAATAACCGGGTAGCCAATTTTTTCAGCAAGTTCTTTCGCTTCATCTATACTTTCTAATAACCCTTCTCCGCCAGGTACTACAGGAACCCCGGCTTTAATCATCGTTTCCTTAGCCGTTATTTTATCACCCATCCCGTTTATCATTTCCGGAGTAGGCCCTATGAATTTAATCCCATGATCGATACATATCTGGGCAAATTTTGCATTCTCTGCAAGAAATCCATAACCCGGGTGAACAGAATCAGCATTCGTAATTTCAACGGCTGCCATGATATGCGGCATGTTTAAATAACTATCGGCACCGGGAGGCTTACCAATACAAACTGCCTCGTCGGCAAATCTCACATGCAGGCTGTCCTTATCTGCAGTTGAATAAACAGCGACCGTTTTAATTCCCATCTCCTTACAGGTTCGAATGATCCTAAGAGCGATTTCGCCCCTGTTTGCAATTAATATTTTTTTGAACAAGATGCTTTAATTTGAAAAATTTGAAAATTTGAAAATGAAAGTTCGTAACTATTTAAAAAATCAAAAAACAAATTAAATAACTAAAAGGAGTTTTCTTTTTTGAAGTCGATAAAATTTTTGCCCGCAACTTTGTTTATCTCCTCAAGTTTGTTTGGTAATTGAAGACAATCCGGATAAGATTCTGAATATTCGCAAAGCCAAAGCCAGTATTGGGATTCTTCTGCTTCCTTTGCCGCAATTTTCATTTTATGAATACAATCAATTTTACTTTCGGCATTCTGCGCCTCCATTGCATTTGCGCCGATGGAAGTACCTGATTTAAAAAGTTGTCTTGAAATGACGTATTTTTTTTCAACTTCAAGGCGTTCACAATATTTTATAATCTTCAAAGAAAAGTCAAATGATAATTTTAGTATTGGATTCTTCTCAAACATCTCTTTTTTCATAAGCAAATTGATTAATACGTTTAAAAACTGCGAACAGTATTTTCAAATTGAGCCATTTTCAAATTTTCAAATTTGAATTCAAGCAGGTTCTACCAGAAACAGCGGCTGGTCAAATTCTACTGGTGAGGCATCTTCTACCAATACTTTTACAATTGTGCCCGGGACCTCGCTTTCAATTTCATTGAAAAGTTTCATGGCTTCAATAATACACACTACCTGCCCCACAGCTACCTCATCTCCAACGTTTGCAAATATAGGTTTGCCGGGACCCGCCTGCCGGTAAAATGTACCGATCATGGGGCTTTTAATGGTGAGCAGATTTTCCGTTTTAGCGCTGGTTGCTTCCAGCTTCGTTGGCTGCTGCGGTCCAGGAGATGGAGGAAGCATTTGTTGCAGCTGAGGTTGTTGTAGAGCAGGGGCTGCAAAGTGTTGAGCAGGTTCTTCCTTTTGTTTTATGGTGATTTTAAAATCATTTTTTTCAATGCTGAGTTCACCAATATTACTTTTGTTTACAAGCTTTACCAGCTCCTGAATTTGTTTGAGGTCCATATTTACAAATTAAATTTATGTTATGGAAAAGGGCAGCTAAGATAGGGATGATTTATCAAAACCACATTTCTAAAAAAATGAGAAATAGTAAAAATTGAAGGCTTTTTTATAGAAATCGGGTAATTTTCAATGAAAAATACTGTTTTTTTGCTCAAAAAAGGGCAAAAAATTGTAACAACATTTTCCAACGTTTGAAGATTTTGCGCGAGCGACCATTCAAATAAAAAGTGTTTATTCTTTTACTCTTTCTACATATTCCCCCGTTTTGGTATTGACGCGGATGAGTTCGCCCTCATTTACAAACAAAGGGACATTAACGGTTGCTCCTGTTTCTACTGTTGCAGGCTTTAAAGTGCGGGTGGCGGTATCACCTCTTACACCCGGCTCACTATAAGTTACCAGGACCACAATTTTATCAGGAAGTTCAACACCCATGGGCTGGTCAGTTTCGCCGTTTATCAGAACAGAAACCTCCTGTCCGTCTTTCAGAAACTGGGGTGCATCGACCATTTCTGACGCAACCGATATTTGCTCATATGTAGTGGTATCCATAAAAGTATAGCCGGTATCATCTTTATATAAAAACTGGAATGGTTTTTTTTCAACCCTTACAGGGTAAATGGTTTCGCCGCTGTTCCATGTTTGTTCAATCGTACGGTTATTGTCAACGCCCTTTAGCTTGGCCCAAACTTTTGCAGCAGCACGGGCTGTTTTGTTTTGACCAAATTCAATTACTGTATAAAGGCTGCCGTCAATTTTTAAAATGAGCCCTGTTCTCATATCTGAAGTAGATGCCATAAAGGTTTTTTAAGGGGGTGAAGGTATAGAAAAATGGCTCAATGTGAAAATGACTCAATTTGAAAATGGCTCAATGAAGCAACATTTTCACATTTTCACATTTTCGCATTTTTAAATTTGCTTAGCTTTATCAAAATTTTACCGTTGAAAAGAATATATTTTTTATCCGCTCTTATATTTATTTGCCTGGAAAGTTTTTGCCAGGCCGACAGTACTGCTCCGGTTTACATGAGATTTCCTACTATTCCGCAATTCACTGTTTACAGGGCACCTGATAGCACTGCATTCACGAAAAATGACCTGCAGAAAAAGAAACCGGTTGTGTTTATGATTTTTAGTCCCGATTGCGAGCATTGCCAGCACGAAACTGAAGCATTACTGGCCAATATCGATAAATTGAAGAATACACAAATCCTCATGATAACTTACCTGCCATATGAGGAAATGATTGAATTTTATAAAAAGTATAAAATTGCCGATTATCCTCAAATTACAATGGCAAGAGATACAAAATTTTTCTTCCCTGTATTTTTTAAAGTAAGAAACCTTCCATCCCTTTTTATTTACGATAAGAAAGGGAATTTCAAAAAAAATTTTGAAGGAAGTGTGAAAATTGATTCTCTTTCGCAGGTTTTATGATTATTGCTTTATAAATTTTTCATTCATCTGAACTTCACTGGCGACATTTATTTTAATGAAATAAAAACCCGGATGAAGGCTGCTAACGGGGATGTATAGCTGCTTATTGTTGGATGCTGCCCTGAAACGTACAACTGCCTTTCCTGTTGCATCCTGTACCACGATATTAATAACACCCTTAATAATGTCTTTCCCTTTATAAACAAGGCCGAGCATATCACCTGCAGGATTCGGATATATTTTCCAAAGGTTCCTGCTTGTTGTGGAAGGTACTTCTGTTGTTATATTTCCTGGTGCCGGGTTTTTTTCAAGCGGGTAATCTTTCTTTGGATTTGCAACCACAGCAGTATTGGATATGTCAACAATATTTTCATTCGTATCATACACCTTTACACGGTAATACAATTTTTGTTCATCAGAAAAATTATCACGGTAAGCTAAAATTGTTGAAGACGTATAGTTCCTGAAAACAGGGTTTGCTGCCGTAATTTCCCAAACAACTCCGTCAATGCTTTTAAATAAAGTGTACGCTGTAGTGCCGGGATAATTTACCATATTCCATTGCAGGGTAACAGATGCGTTCCCAGCATGTGTTATGGCTGTAAGAGTAATACCCGCTGATGTTTCAAAGCGTAAAAAAAAGAAAAGGAACAGAAATGCAACGGGCAGCTTCTTCATGAAAGAATTTGAGGATAAGACTGTTAAATTAGATCAAAGAACAGAGCAGCCCCGTTAAGGAACCTGTAAAAAAGGATTTATTTTCTCCGCAATTTTTTACAAGACAGATTTTTATAAAACTATTATTCTATTATCTTTGGTTCAAACATTTTTTTTCAAAAAATAAATACATTATAATGAAAGTAACCGTAGTAGGCGCAGGTGCAGTAGGTGCTACCTGTGCTGACAACATTGCCAGGAAAGAACTTTGTGAAGAGCTGGTATTGCTGGATATCAAGGAAGGGATATCAGAGGGAAAAGCAATAGATTTTATGCAGAGCGCTGCGTTGCTTGGCAGTGATACAAAAATTACCGGGTGCACCAACGATTATAAAAAAACAGCGGGAAGCAAAGTCGTCGTAATCACCTCCGGCATACCGCGCAAGCCGGGTATGACCAGAGAAGAACTCATAGGAATCAATGCGGGTATTGTAAAAGGCGTTGCTCAAAATATTTTGGAACATTCACCGGATGCAATTATTATCGTAATAAGCAACCCAATGGATACCATGACTTACCTCACATTGAAATCCAGCGGGCTTCCAAAGAATCGTATCATAGGTATGGGAGGTATACTCGACAGCAGCCGTTTTAAATATTATTTGTCAACAGCGATGGGCTGTTCAATGCAGGACCTGCAGGCAGTTGTAGTTGGTGGGCATGGAGATACCACCATGATCCCATTAACAAGACTGGCAACATATAACGGGACGCCGGTTTCTAATATATTAGATGAAGCAACGCTGAAAAAGGTAGCTGCAGATACCATGGTAGGTGGTGCAACGCTTACAGGTTTACTCGGCACAAGCGCATGGTATGCGCCAGGCGCCGCGGGCGCGGCGTTGGTGGAGTCTATTGTACGTGATGAAAAGAAATTAATACCCTGCTGTGTGATGCTTGACGGCGAATACGGTCAAAAAGATATTTGTATAGGTGTACCTGTTGTAATTGGAAAAGATGGCTGGGAAAAAATCATTGATTTCAAATTAAATGAAGAAGAGCAGGCAGCATTTAATAAAAGCGCCGATGCAGTAAGAAGCATGAACGGGGCGTTGTAGATTTGACAGCTTTCTTTGATAAGCTTTGACAACTTTAGGAGGATTGATTAGGATGAGATTTGACAACTTTTAAAGGAAATTAATGATAAGATTTGACAACTTTCTAAAAGTTGTCAAATCTATTAAACTATAATCGTGGCCAAAACTACACACTACTTTACCAAATTTGAAGAAGAGAATTTTTATCATGTTTATAGCAGGACTGTTAATAGAAAACCATGTTTAAAAACCGTGGCAATTATGAATATTTTCTAAGACAATGCGATAAATATTTATCACCGGTAATAGACACCTATGCTTATTGCTTACTTGGCAATCATTTTCATTTGTTGATCAGGATAGGCGATTTAAAGGCTTTAACAGCATTTAAAAAATTGGCAAATCCTCAAAATCTGCAAAGCCATAGAGCCTTATTTACTGAAAGACAAAAAATAAGATCAATGCAATGCAATTATTTTCTGCAGAAATGATTGGCAAATACTTTTCTGGAAATAAAAATAAAGGCTTATGAAACACATGTTGTTTTTTATATGTATTCTTTGCATAGCATCCTGTAAAATTTTTTCACAAACGCCGGGTAAATCTTCAGCCAATTGGAAATTGGTGTGGTCGGATGAGTTTAATTATAACGGGCTCCCCGATTCTGCGAAATGGAGTTATGATACAGGGGGAAGCGGCTGGGGCAACAATGAATTACAATATTATACACAAGGTGATACCAACAATGCAGCGGTTCATAATGGGTTGTTGAACGTTACAGCGAGGAAAAACTTAAAGGAAAATAAAAAATATACTTCCGCAAGATTGGTAACAAATAAAGGCGATCCGCTAGCTATCGGATGGACATATGGCAAAATTGAAGTGAGTGCCAAACTTCCCGCCGGGCGTGGGTTATGGCCTGCCATTTGGATGCTTCCGACAGATTGGAAATATGGGGCCTGGCCGAAGAGCGGGGAGATTGATATAATGGAACATGTAGGATTTAAAAAGGATTCAGTATTCTTCAGCATACATACAGAATCTATTGACCAAACAAAAGGCATAAAAATTAATGACCCTTATAATTCTTTTCATGTGTATGCTATTGAATGGGATCAGCAGCAAATTAATTTTTTACTGGATGATTCATTGGTATTTAGATATTCTAACTCAGGCCATGGGCATAAGGAATGGCCTTTTGACAAAAGATTTCATTTGTTATTAAATATGGCTATTGGTGGAAACTGGGGCGGCCAACAGGGAGTTGATGATACTATTTTTCCTGCGACGATGTTAATTGATTATGTTCGGGTTTACCAAAAGAAATGAGCGGGGTTCTAAACTTTAAAAATATCATTAGTTCAAGTAGCCAGATACCTGCAAAAAAGTGTTTATCTATTTTAAATTAGTCCGTGGATTTTTTTTAAACATATATTCTCCAATAAGTGCATGGCCACTTATAGCGGAATGATACGGGTGCGATCTTTGAGTGGTTGCGGGTATCAGGCCACTCAAGGTGGCCAGATACCTACAAAATAAAGCCCCTGTCTTTTTTAGATAATAATTATAGGTATCTGGCCATGCAGGTAGCCTTACACCTTGTATGGCTTCTTTAAAGTATCCACAAAGGATACTTTAAGAATATTAAGAATATCTTAAGCTTAAAAATCCCGGCATCTTGTCTACTTTTAATTTGATATTTTTAATGAATTCATGAACAGAGAAACGGTAATAACTAAACTAAAAAGCCCCCACATTTGGGATGTTACTGTGATCGGTGGCGGCGCAACGGGTTTGGGTATTGCCCTGGAAGCCTGCACCCGTGGCTATTCGACTCTCCTTGTAGAGCAATCAGATTTTGCAAAATCCACATCGGGTAAAAGCACCAAGCTGGTTCATGGAGGTGTAAGATACCTTGCTCAGGGAAATATAAGCCTGGTAAGAGAAGCCACTATTGAGAGAGGTTTATTGTCAAAAAATGCCCCGCACCTTGTAAAAAATCAAACGTTTATAATACCGGTTTACAATTGGTGGAGCCGCTTGAAATATACGATGGGGTTAAAATTATATGACTGGATATCGGGTCGTTTAAGCCTCGGTTCTTCTGTTTTTATTTCCCGGAAAAAAGTATTGGAAAAATTGCCGGGTATTATTTCTAAAAATCTATTTGGGGGTATTTTATATCATGACTGCCAGTTTGATGATGCAAGATTAGCCATAAACCTGGCCCAGACAATTTTCGATAACGGGGGATATGCTGTTAATTACATGAAAGTTGATAGCTTATTAAAAAATGACGGAAAGTTATGCGGTGTAATGGCCACTGATGAAGAAACAGGAGATCATTTCACCATTAAATCTGCAATAGTTATCAATGCTACCGGTGTATTTGTGGATGATATTTTAAAAATGGATGACCCCGGGGTAAAAAAAAGAATTGCCGTAAGCCAGGGAATTCATTTAGTGCTTGATAAAAAATTTTTTCCGGGTGAAGATGCCCTCATGATTCCTGAAACCAGCGACGGCCGCGTTCTTTTTATTGTTCCCTGGCACGACAGGCTTCTGGCTGGCACAACAGATACTCCGGTACAATATACTTCATTGGAGCCGGTTGCGCTGGAAGCAGAAATTGAATTTATCCTCCGTACTGCCGCAGCATATCTCACGTTTACACCAAAACGTAAGGATGTTCTTAGTGTATTTGCCGGATTGCGTCCGCTGGCTGCTTCGAATGAAAAAAATACCGCCACTAAAGAAATTTCGCGAAGCCATAAGATCATGATCTCACCGTCGAAATTGTTTACAATAATAGGAGGCAAATGGACGACATACAGGAAAATGGGCGAAGATATGATTGACAAAGTTGAAAAAGAATCCGGTTGGAAACAAACAAATACTACAACGGGCTCGTTGCACATTCATGGATTTACAGAAGAAGAGGGTTCCGGCGATCCGTTATATTATTATGGAAGTGATAAAGCACTTGTCAACAAAATAATCAAAGAAACAGGAGATGCATGGATCAGTAAAAAATTAAACGTCCATAAGGCACAGGTACTATGGGCCATAAGGGAAGAGATGGCAAGAACTACTGAAGATGTTCTGAGCCGGAGAACAAGAACATTGTTGCTGGATGCAAAAGAAAGCATACGCATTGCGCCAATGATTGCTGCGATCATGGCTGAAGAAATGAATATGGACATGAATTGGATTGATGAACAGGTAAAAACCTACAACGCGGTTGCGAAAAATTATGTCATAGATAACTGACAATGGTCAATGGTCAATGGTCAATGGTCAATGGTTCAAAGCCATAGACAATATACAATAGACAAGTAAAAAAGCAAGTAAAAAGACGCTACTTTCGGGGGAAATAAAAAAATACTCCTCAGTTTATTTTTGCAGAGACTTTATATTTCCAGCCCTGAAAGGGCGTAATATGCCGGCATAGGCTGAAGGCCTATGACAAATGCAAAGGCAAGAGCAAACTTGCTTATTACGGCACACAACACGACAAAAAATACTAATTATAATCTTTAATTATTATATTGTTGGGTGTAATTAAAACGAATTCTCTTCATTTCCAAAAAACGATTGCATGTCAAAATATATTTTGTCCTTCGACCAGGGAACC
>JBDTZL010000342.1:0-6149 GCA_040005125.1 Ginsengibacter sp. | reverse complement strand
CTTTGTCCTGACCTGAGCATTGCCTACGCGCACGGGCAAATGGAAGGCGACAGGCTCGAAGAAACTATTCTTGATTTTATGGACCGGAAATACGATGTACTGGTATGCACCAACATTATTGAAAGCGGGGTCGATATTCCTAATGTAAATACCATAATTGTAAACAACGCTCACCAGTTCGGCCTGAGTGACCTTCACCAGCTGAGAGGCCGTGTAGGCCGAAGTAATAAAAAAGCTTTTTGTTATTTGCTGGCTCCGCCAATAAGCACATTACCTGCAGACAGCCGTAAGCGGCTCACAACCCTTGAACAATATAGCGACCTGGGAAGTGGATTCCAGATTGCGATGCGGGATCTCGACATACGCGGAGCAGGAAACTTGTTAGGAGGCGAACAAAGTGGTTTTATTGCTGAAATTGGCTTTGAAATGTACCAGAAAATCCTGGATGAAGCCATTCGTGAGCTCAAGCGTAAAGAGTTTAAGGAATTATTTAAAGAAGAAATTCAAAAGCAGGATGATTTTGTCTCGGATTGCACAATTGATACCGACCTGGAAATCTTAATTCCTGATGAATATGTAGAAAGTATTACTGAAAGGTTGAATCTCTATTCAAGATTGGATAATTGTAATACCGAAAAAGACCTTACGGATTTTCACAATGAAATGATTGACAGGTTCGGAGAAATTCCTCCACAGGTAGAGGACCTTTTCACAACCGTAAGGTGCCGGAAAATTGCCGTTGATCTTGGCTTTGAAAAAATGATATTGAAAGATGATACATTAAAATGCTTTTTTGTAGCCAACCCGGATTCGCCTTATTTCAGTAGCGAAACATTCCGGAAAATTTTAAATTTCATTCAAACTAAAACAAATAAAGCAAGACTTAAGCAGGTAGGCAGAAACGGGATCCTGATCGTAAAGGATATATTCAGTATGACGGAAATGTATGACTTTTTAGAGAAAATGCACAAAGCATCCATTTTGGAAGAATCTATTGCATAGGAGTAAGGCCAAAAAAAACGATACGGGGTTACCCATATCGCTTTAAAATTATTTAATGGGTTCTACCAGGCTTTTTTGGCAACACCATCTTTCACGGCTTGCTCCGCATTTGCCTCGCTTAACATTGTAGTCATTTTATTTCCTTTGCCATCATGGCCCTGGGCCATATATCCGCCACGGGAGGTTTTGGTTATTACTGCATCCTGCATAGGAACATTTTTCTCCTTGGTTTTCATGCAATAGGCTGTTAACATTGTTGACATTTTGATTGGGTTTTTAATTTATTAAATGGGTTGTAACCAAAGTCAGTTGACCGTGGCTTCCAAATGTAGCCATTTATACGTATTTCTCCTTATAAATTTGCTCACAAACTCACCCTGTTAGTTCGTCAAAGAATTTTTGATTTTTTTAATATTTACTTTTAGGGCATACTTTAAATACAATTCATAAGAATATTCAAGCCCTGTTCCGCTTGATATTTTTTCCAGGAAATCTTTATAAGGTATAAATCTAAAATCAAAATTTACATTTTTAAAAATCTCTTTATCATATATAAAACTTACAATTAAGAGTTCCCGGTGCTTTTCAACAAGCCCGGGGTATTTTTCCGAAACAGACTGAAACAAAGCCATCCCGCGTGGACCTATATACCCTTCCCCATTCCAATAACGCAAATCAATACCTACGTTTTTAAAATCAAATAAAAGGTGCGAGAGAAATGCATTTCCTTCATTAAAAGGCTGCAATTTTTCACCTGAAATATCTTTATAATTCACATAGTAATTGTCAAACACTATTTTATGTAGTAGCTTTTTATTTATATTAAAACATATTGATGGCCCAATGGCAAAATTGGTGAGTGATTGGAGAGGTGTGTGCAAACTATCCACCTGCCCGCCTTTATGAGAATACAATAATTGAATGGGCAAAGCAAGATTAAACTTTTTAGTGTTAATAACATTTAATTTTGAAACATAGCCAATGTCAAACTCCTCTTTAAAATCATCGCCCGGATGAATGGCTTTTCTCCAGTTTATAAAAAAGTCGTGGGTGTAAGGCTTTGTATCAACCTGGAATTGAAACCCGTTTTCCAGTCTTTCATTGATTATCAATTTATAGTCATAAATGGGTTCGATATACCCATGATTTGCATTGCCTTCCAGTGTACCAAGAATAAATGAGGAGTGTTTGGCCTTATATTTTACCGAGAAAGTTGGGTCAACTGTTGTATAGTGTGGCCTTCCAAATTCTTTCTGGACGTAAATACCTCCTTTTATTATAAGCCTTGGGGAAATCTGGTACTCGATCTCCGGAATTATCTGGTAGCCAAATAAGGTTCCGCTTAATGGAATATTGCCAAACCATTCTGTATTATTTATATAATTTAAATTATATAAATTAAAAGAAAGCTGCTGGCTGTCTGCAGTATTAATTTCGGTCTTGCTTTTGAAGGTAGGGTAATCAATCTGGGCAGTGGATTTGATACATACCAAAAGAAAGAGCAGTACAAATAATTTTCCCGGAGAGCGCTTTATAGAATACGACATTAAGCTGGCAAATTTTTCAGGATGCAATATTACACATCCAACCTTGCATATTTTGCATGAGTTTCAATAAATTCCCTGCGCGGTGGTACTTCATCTCCCATAAGCATACTGAACACCCGGTCTGCTTCCGCTGCGCTGTCAATGGTTACAAATTTTAAAGTACGCGTAGCAGGATTCATGGTTGTTTCCCAAAGTTGCTCAGAGTTCATTTCCCCAAGGCCTTTATAACGCTGTACGTGAACGGTATCTTCTTTACCGTCTGCAACCTTTAGAACGAACGCTTTGCGATCTTCGTCATTCCACGCATAAGTTTGATCTTTCCCCTTTTTTAATAAGTATAATGGCGGCTGGGCAATGTAAACATATCCCTGCTCTACCAGTTCCTTCATATAACGAAAAATAAAGGTGAGTATTAATGTAGCGATATGACTTCCATCCACGTCGGCATCGGTCATAATGATGAGCTTGTGGTAACGAAGCTTACTTATGTCCAGGGCTTTAGGGTCTTCCGGGGTGCCTATTTTTACTCCAAGTGCCGTAAACATATTTCTTATTTCTTCATTATCATAGATGCGGTGCTCCATTGCTTTTTCTACATTAAGGATTTTACCACGCAATGGTAAAATAGCCTGGTAGCTTCTGTCACGGCCCTGTTTGGCAGTGCCTCCTGCAGAATCTCCTTCCACAAGGAACAGTTCGCATCTGAACGGGTCTTTATCGCTGCAATCTGCCAGCTTACCCGGCAACCCTCCTCCGGTTAGTACGCTTTTCCGCTGTACCATTTCACGGGCTTTTTTGGCTGCAGCTCTTGCCTGGGCGGCCAATATAACCTTTTGAATAATTGTCTTGGCATCCCGTGGATTTTCTTCCAGGTAGGCAACCAATACCCGGCTAAGTGTGGAATCGACCACGCCCATTACTTCATTGTTACCAAGCTTGGTTTTTGTCTGGCCTTCAAACTGGGGCTCGGGAACTTTAATAGATATGACAGCGGTTAAGCCTTCGCGAAAATCATCTCCTTCGATTTCCACTTTTGCCTTTTCAAACATGCCTTCTTTTTCGCCGTAACTCTTAAACACACGGGTGATCGATCGTCTGAAGCCCGATACATGCGTACCACCTTCAATCGTGTTGATGTTATTTACATAGCTGAATAAATGTTCCTGGTAACCGGTATTGTATATCATCGCAACCTCTACTGCCACATTACTTACCGCATCAAGGCCATCGCAATAAATTACCGTAGGAAGTAAGGGCTGGCGGCTGCCATTTTTATCAATCAGCTCGACAAATTCCACTATACCGCCTTCGCTGTAAAAAACTTTTGTATAAGTATTCCCCTCTTCATTTTTTTCACGCAGGTCATTCAATACAATGCGGATTTTTTTATTCAAAAAAGACAATTCCCTCAACCTGCCTTCAAGGATTTCCCTGTTATAAACTGATACAATAAAAATAGATGTATCTGGCCAGAAGCGGATCTCGGTGCCGGTTTTATCACTCTCACCAATTTCACGAACCGAATACTGCGGAATTCCTTTTGCATATTCCTGTTCAAACACTTTGCCTTCACGTTTTACCCTAACTTGAAACTTTGTGCTGAGTGCATTTACGCAGCTTACGCCTACACCATGCAGGCCACCGCTCACTTTATAAGTATTCTTGTCAAATTTTCCACCCGCATGTAGCACGGTCATTACAACTTCCAGGGCGCTCTTTTTTTCTTTTTTCATGATCCCTGTGGGAATGCCACGGCCATCATCTATTACTGTGATGGAATTGTCTTCATTGATGGTAACAACAATGTTGCTGCAATACCCGGCAAGTGCTTCGTCAATGGAGTTATCAACCACTTCATATACCAGGTGGTGAAGGCCTTTATTGCCTACATCGCCAATGTACATGGCGGGACGCTTTCTTACGGCTTCCAGTCCTTCCAGAACCTGGATGCTATCTGCTCCATAACCGTCTAATTTCGGAATAATAACTTCTTCTGTATCTACTATCATATTAAGGGATAAAAAACGCTTTTAGATTGTAAAAATTACAATCGCGCAAAGGTACGAATAATACACTCAAACACCTAAAAAGGTTCCACTTTCGCCAGAGTTTTTTACACAAGTTTTTAAGAATTATTTTGATAGCTGAAAAACCTGTTATAACAAAAAAAATTTGGCTGAAAAAACGCCGCTTAAAGAATATCGGGCGGGTAAATATCATTGAGAGGAATTGAAATGAATAGGGCAGGAAGTTGGATGATTTCACCAGGTTTTGTGTAAGAAATCGTATCCCATTCTCCTTTCTCATTTTTAATGTTGCAGAGAACCAGGTATTTTTCAGGCTCAACCAGTAAATAATAAGAAAGAGCGTTTATTTTTCTGTATTGAATGAATTTATCAACCAAATCTCTTGTTCGGGTAGTTTCGCTAAGTACTTCCACGATTAATACAGGGGCATATTGAACATACCGGTAGTTATCTGCTTCTGCTTCTTTGGTAATGAAAATGTCTGGATAATAAAACTGATTTTCATCCTGGATTTTTACTTTCATATTTTCCATGTAAACTTCATAGCCTGTATCGCTCAACAAATTTTCCAATAACCGTAAAAGATTTTTGCAAATCTTATGATGTTCTCTTGATGCTACATACATTTCAATTAAGTATCCGTTAATAAATTCATGGCGAATTTCACGTGATTCTTCCAGTAAAAAATATTCCGGTATTGTATAAATTTTATTTAATTCCGCTGCTTTCATAGCTTTTCAAATATACTAAAATCAAAGTTACCTATCTTCGCAGATATTTTAAAAATGGAATCAGCTCAAAATATATTGTCAGTGGCATTGAATCATCCGGTAATGATGGAGGAAATGGAACTGATTCAGCATAAAACCCAGCGGATCCCCGGGACGGTTCATTATGTTATTAACCGGTATCGAAAAGTACCCAATGCCACTTTTGAAGATACCGGGATGATGGTGTATAATTTCAAGGCCGGCGACAATAAAAACAGCAATCTCGAATTGGTGTTTTGCATTACAGGGAACCGGTATTGTAAACAAAAAGATGCCGAGTGTAATTTTTGCAAACATTCACAATCGCACAATTGCCAGGAAATTATTGAAACAGTTGATGTTGCGGCCTTTCGCTTTAATGCCGATCATCTTTCTCAATTTGTGAAGGGCATAAAGACCACTTCTTTTTCTGAAAATATTCTAAACTTTACCCACACTTCTTCATTTTCAAAAATTTTACCTCTTTGCAGTAAAACCAGGACTGTTTTGGATGCTTTATTAAATCAGTCCTATTCTGAAAGCCTGGAAAACATTTTTATAAATGCCCAAACGCAAATGCTGCTTTTATACAGCATGGAATGTATGGCCGGGGATGGTGAAGATTCTTTTACCTGCAAATTTTTAGCTAATGAGGCAGACCGGGAAAAGATTGCCCTGGCACGTGAAATTCTGCTGGAGCATATCAGTGAGCCGCTCACCATTAAGGAGCTTAGCCGCAAGGCCGCTATTAATGAGTGCTACTTAAAAAAAGGCTTTAAAGAAATGTATGGCACCACAATATTCGATTTTTTCCAAAGCCAGCG